>NZ_BAAALT010000070.1:0-12562 GCF_039528515.1 Luedemannella flava | reverse complement strand
AGCGAGGACGAACTACGGAAACCTCGCAAAACGTCCTCTCAAGCAAGTGGCAAACCAACGGATAGGGGTAGGAGAAGCCTTCCAGTCCCCTCGACTTCCCCCAAAGCCGCAATTCCACCAGAGACCAGATGAAGCGCCCTGGATCTTGTAAAGGCTCTGAACCTAATGGGTCGAGCGAGCAGGACGATAGCCCGACGGTCACCGGTGCACCCAAACCCTAAACGGATCGAGCGGCATAAGGGTGGACCAATGAGCCGGGGCGGGTCCGCGGGCGCACGGTACGGCTGAGATGGTGGCACCGGCGCCCGACCCGGCCGGAGGAAGCATGATCTTGACGAGCATTCCCAGTCCCGCCCGTGGTGTGTGGCATCTGGGGCCGATCCCGATCCGCGCCTACGCGCTGTGCATCATCGCCGGGATCGTCGTGGCGATCCTGATCACCCGCAAGCGGTGGGCCGCCCGGGGCGGACGGGTCGACGACATCCTCGACATCAGCATGTGGGCCGTGCCGTTCGGGATCATCGGTGGCCGGCTCTACCACGTGATCACCGACCCGGAACTGTACTTCGCCGCCGGCAAGCAGCCGATCCGAGCCCTCTACATCTGGGACGGCGGCCTGGGGATCTGGGGCGCGGTCGCGGTCGGCACGCTCGGCGCGTGGATCGGCTGCAAACGGGCCCGGGTACCGCTGTCGGCGTTCGCCGACGCCCTCGCCCCCGGCCTGGTCCTCGCCCAGGCGATCGGCCGGTTCGGCAACTACTTCAACCAGGAACTCTACGGTGCACCATCCACACTGCCGTGGGCGCTGCGCATCGACCCGCAATACCGCCCGGCCGACACCCCCGAAATCGCCACCTACCACCCGACATTCCTCTACGAGTCGCTGTGGTGCGTGGGCGTGTTCTTCCTGCTCATCTGGGCCGAGAAGCGCTTCCGACTCGGCTACGGCCGACTGTTCGCCCTCTATGTCGCCGCGTACACCGTCGGACGTGTGTGGGTCGAAGCGCTACGCGTCGACCACGCCAACCGCATCCTGGGCCTGCGCCTCAACATCTGGACCTCGATCGTCATCTTCGTCGCGGCCCTCACGTTTCTTCTACTCGGCCGGCGCGGCCAACCCTCGTCCGTCACGAGCGACCAGACCGGGACAGGGGAACCGATGATCGAAAAAGATGAACCACCGATACACGACGAGGACACCCGCGGCGACGAGCAGGAGCGGCCGGTGACCAGGTGACCGAGGATGACGCACCTGGGCGGCGAGACATCGACGTACGGTTCCTCCTCGCCAACGAACGCACCCTTCTCGCCTGGCTGCGTACCGCCCTAGCCCTGATGGCCGGTGGGGTCGCCCTCGCCCAGCTCGCCCACGACCGACCTCCCCTGCAAGCCATCGGCATCGGCCTGCTGATCCTGGGCAGCCTCGGCGGTCTGATCGGCTACACCCGTTTCCGCGCGGCCGGCCGCGCGATCCGAGCGGGCCGGTTGCCGGCACCCGGCCACGGCCCGGCCCTCATGACAGCGGGCATCGTCACGCTCGCCGCGGTACTGGTCACCGTCTACCTACTCGCCTGACCGCACCCCGGCAAGTCACCCTCGACGCGGCGGTCCCATCGCCGCCGCACTCACCGGCACATCCATCCGGCTCGTACACCACGCCGCCCGTGCGCAGACCGCCGCCGCGAACAGCGCGTTGACAGCCGCGGCGACGAACTAGCTGGCGGCCCGTTCGGGGGTGAGCTTGGCTGATGATCGTGCTTCGTGACCACGTCGGTGGTCACCAGCGAATCCCCACCGGCTTCCTCCGCTCACCCCCGGCAGAAGGATCAGTGCGTGGCGAACAGGACCCCGAGCACTGAGACGACCACTACACCCAACAGCGCGAGGGCGGCAGACCCACGGCGGTCGACCGGGAAAGGTTTGAACAGCTGCGACAACCGTCCCAGTAGCGCCAGTGGTGGTGCGGCGAGCCACACGTCACGTTCGACCTGCCGGCCGGCGTGCCGCACAATGCCGGGCAGGTGGCCGACGGCGCGCAGGAGCGGCCCGGCCATGGCGCGGCTGACGTCGCGGGTGGGGACACGGCCGGCGGCCATGTCGGTAAGCGCGGAGTGCAGGGCGGCTTCGTCGTTGGCCCAGTGGGCGCGGTATCGGATGACGCCGGACGGGTCTATGAGGTACGCCGAGTTCGGTTTCGGGCTCATCGCGCGGTGCAGCCGTCCGTCGATGTCGTCGACGGCGACCTCAAAGTCGATCGCGTGATGGTCGCGCAGCTGTACGGCGTGGCGGTGCTTGACGACGAAGGTGTCCGGCTGGCCGAAGTCGTCGCCGGGGTGCGCCTCGCGGGTATTGACCAGGACGAACCGAACGCGGTCGCCGAACTGGGCGTGCAGCCGGCGCACTACCGGGACGGCGCTTTCGGTGACGGGGCAGGTGCGGGATCCGAACACCATCAGCACCGGTAGCCCACCGAGGTCGGTGTCGCGGAACCGGCCGCCATCGACAGTGACCAGGTCAAAGGCCGGAATCCGGTCGCCTGGGGCGGGAGCGTCACGGCTGAACGTCATGTCGTCAATCAGCAGCGCCACCCCGAACCGGTTGAAGCGGTAGGCGGCGCCGGCGCGGGTGTCCGTGTCCAGCGTTGACGGTTGCATTTCGTCTCCTTCTGAGTTGACCGATCAGTCAAATATGCGGACATGCGAAAGACCGACCGCCCGTGGGCGGTTCAGCTGGAAATAGCCAGCAGCCGGAAGTCCTGCTTGGCAGTCAGGACGACCTGCGGATCGTCGTACGCCATGGCCAGCAGCGCCAGGCCTTGCAGGTGGGCGAGCAGGCGCACCGCGACAGTGGCGGCCTCGACCGCCGAGCCGACCTCGCCTCGGCCCTTCGCCTCGCTGATGGCGTCGGTGAAGTTCTGCGTCCAGGCGTTCAGGACCCGCGTGGCCTGGGTTCGCGCCTGGTCGCCGTGGCCGACGAGCTCGCCGATGAGGCCGCCCAGCGGGCAGCCAGGCGTGGCGCCCATCGTCTCGCGCATCACCGTCAGCCGATCGGCGAAGCGGTCGACGAACCGGTCGATCCGCGCCAGAGGCGGCACATCGTCGCTGAACGCCGCGTCCAGCATCGTCCGCATCAACGTCCAGTTGCACTCCAGCACTGCTACGCCCAGCGCTTCCTTGGACGGGAAGAAATGGTAGAGGCTTCCCTTGTGTACCCCGGCCGCCCGGCACACGTCCTCGGTGCTGACCTCGGCCAACGACGCCGCGTGCACGAGGTCACGGGCGGCCGCGACGATCCGCTCACGTGTGTCCCGTGCCATCATCCCTCCACTGCTTGACCGTACGGTCAAAAACTACGTTCACTTGACCGTACGGTCAAGAATGCCGTGGAGAAGCTCTTGAATCCATGGGACCTGCCCGGCTGAAGCCCGATCGCCGCGAGCCAGGTCGCTCGACCCACCGGGCAGCTCAACTGGCCACAGCGAGTGCCTTTGATGCGGCCCGCGGTGGGTCGCACCAGGCTGCCGGCCGACCTCCCCGAGGTACGGCACACACGCCCACGACCAGTGCTCGATGGACGAGTGACTGACGAGCCACGAAGTCGCGGTCTCGGCGGGAGGGCCAATCGGCATTTCGCCGGTCTTCAAGCGGCCTTCGGAATGTTCGCCAAAGATGGTGGTGTGGTGACCCGGAGGTGCTGCCATGGCAGATGAGGAGCCGGCACGAATCGTCGTGGGCGTCGACGGATCCGCCGCGTCGGCACGCGCCCTGGAATGGGCATTGGCCCAGGCTGAAATCAGCGGCGCGGATGTCGAGGCGGTGACCGTGTGGGACATCAGTTCCGGATTCGGATCCGGCCCCACGGTGCTGGATGGCGAGGACCTCGGAGCCGAGGCCGCCAGGATGCTGGAGCAGGCGGTCGGTGCCGCCCAGGCGGAACACCCTAACGCCACCGTCACGGAGATCGTGCGGCGTGGTCACCCCGCCGCCATTCTCCTCGACCAGGCCGCCGACGCAGCGCTCCTCGTTGTGGGCAGCCACGGGCATGGCGGATTCGCCGGCGCTCTACTCGGCTCGGTCAGCCAGCATTGCGCTCAGGACGCCACCTGCCCGGTAGTCGTCGTACGAGCGCCCCACTGAACCTCTACTCGCGCGGGACCCCTGTCCGCCGCAGCCGGCGCCACCAAGGTCGCCGTGCGGTTCGGGTCTCGTCGAAGGTACGCGCGACCAGGATGTCGGTGGACGAGTGCGCCACGATGGAGAGCACGATCGTGAGCGCGACCAGGTCGAAGATGTCCTGGGCGGCGGGGATCGCGCTGGCGAGGACGAGCAGGCCGTAGACGACCGAGGCGAAGCCCTTAGGGCCGAACCACATGGCGGCGAACTGCTCCCGTCGGGACAACCCAGAACCCAGGAACGACACCCACAGCGCGACCGGCCGGGCCACCACGAGCGCCAGCACCGCGAACACCCACGCGGTCCACGGCAGGTCGGCCAAGAACGCCGGCGACAGCAGGGCGCCGAACAGCAGCAAGGCGCCGAGCTTGAGCAGCTCCGCGACCAGCTCACCGAACTCGGCGAACGCCTCGCGCTGCGCGCGCCCGACGGTGGCGACGGTGATCCCGGCGGCGAACGCGGCGAGGAAAAGATTGCCGTGGGTCGCCTTGCCGAGTGCGAAGACGAGCAGCCCGATCGCCACGGCGTTGATCGGCAGGTACTGCTCCGAGGCGGCGAACAGCCGGGTGTTCTCCAGCCGGATGGCCACCCACGGCACGACGACGCCGATCGCGATGCCCAGCGCGAGTTCGGCGGCCAGCTCACCCAAGTGCAGGTCGGACGAGCCCGACGCCACCGCGAGCAGCACGACGACGAAGGGCAGCGCGAGGCCGTCGTTGACGCCGGACTCGACGTTGAGCAGGTGACGGAGCCGCGCCGGCACCTTGTCGTTGCCGACGAGCGCGGCGGCGAAGACGGGGTCGGTCGGCGCGAGGATCGCCCCGATGAGCAGCGCCTGCGGCCAGTCCAGCCCGGCGACGTAGCGGCCGAGAACGGCCGTGACGACCAGGGTGAGCGGAAGGCCCCAGCCCAGCGCCCGGCCCGGCAGCCGCCAGGCCGAGCGCAGGTCCGCCCAGCCCACCCGCATGCCGTCGGTGAACAGGACCGCGAAAAGGGCCAGCTCGGCCAACGACGCGACCACCGGCGAGTCCGGCGTGACGGAGACGACGCCGAGCATCCCGTCTCCGACGACGAAGCCGGCCAACAGGAACAACACCGCGGTGGACAGTACGGTCCGCTGCGCGAGGGCGGACACCAGCACGGCCAGCAGCAACACCAGCGCGTACGTCAACAGCAGGGTCACCGGGAGCCTCCGAAGGGCGCGCTAAAGACAACGCCGACCAGGCTTCCCGGCACACCGGACGGTCAGCCTACCGGATCACGTCCACGTTCGGACCCGCCGCGCGAGGGTGGAATACCGTCCTCTTGCGAACATCGGTACGCGTGAAACACGCCGGCCCCACCGTAACGGGGAGGCCGCCGGAACCAGTCGTCGCGCGCAGGTCGGCTCTGCGCGGCAAGGTATGCCCGGGACGTCTGCGGGGACACGGCGACAATATGGATCGTCTGTTCCTCCTCGAGTACGCACAGCCACAGCCCGCGGAAGAAGGTCGCGTCGGCGGAGAGCCAGGTGCGCAGGCCATAGCGAGCAGGCGGCATGACGGCGATCGCCCGGGCGATCGCTCTCCGCTTCCGCGCCTCATCCGGCGCGGTGTGGGTACGGCGCCGTAGAGCGACGACCGTCTCCGCAAGACGGCCGAGCCATCCGGTGAGTCGGCGATAGCCATCGGAAGGTACGGCGTCCAGCGGTCGGCTCATGACGACATCTCGTCAGCGAGCGGGCCGGGTCGACGCGTCGGCGGAGCCGGCGGCGCGGCGAGTGCGTCAAGGAAGCCGTCAGCCCAGGCGGCGAGGTCGTGCCGGCCCACCCGCTCGCGCATCTGCCGGATGGCCGTGCTCGGAGCACGGGCTGAACGCGTGGCCGCGCAGATCGCGTCGGCGACGGCGTCCGCGTCGTACGGGTTGACGACCAGCGCCTCGGGCAGGTCATGGGCTGCGCCGGTGAACTCCGACAGGACCAACCGGCCGGTGTCGTCGGTGCGTGCGGCGAGGTACTCCTTGGCGGTCAACGTCATGCCCTGCCGTAGCGGCAGCGCGATGAAAGCGTCGGCGGCCAGGTAGAAGGCGACCCGCTCGGGCTGACCGGTGTCCTGGCCAAGTTCATGCACGACGGGGCGACCGACGCGGGCGAACTCACCGTTGACCTGAGCGACCTTGCGGTGAATGCGATCGAGACCCTCGGCGTGGTCGGTGTCCGCCTCGTCACCGCACGTGGACAGGTGTACCAACACCGTGTCGGCGGCGTCGAGGCGGCCCCCGGCGAGCAGGCAGGCATAGGCGTCTATCAACGGTTCGACTCCCTCGGCGGGATCGGTACGGCCGACCGACAGCAGAACGCGTGACGGGTTGCCCAGGCTGGCCCGTATCTCGGCCGCCCGCTGGCGCACCGCCGCGTCAGCGGCGAGCGCGGCTATGGAGGCTGCTTCCACCGAACTGGGCGCGGTCCGCACCGCGACGGTGCGCGGACCCACCTGAACCGCCGCGTCGCCGCGGCGCAGGCCACCGAAGTCAGCCACGAGGTCGAGGAAGTTGCGCGCCGAGTACGCCTGCTGAAAGCCGATGAGGTCGGCGCCGAGCAGGCCGCCGAGGAGTTCCCGGCGCATCGGTTGGCGCATGAACGCCTCGACGGGCGGGAACAACCCGTGCAGGAAGAACCCGATCCGCAGGTCCGGGCGGGCCAGGCGCAGCGCGGCAGGCACCAGCTGCAGGTGGTGGTCGTGGATCCAGACGCTGGCGTCGGGCGCGGCCAGGCGCGCGATCGTGGCAGCGAAGCGGTGGTTGACCGTCCGGTAGGCGTTGCGCCAGGAGCTGTGGTACTCCACCGGACCGCAGCCGTGCGCCAAGGCGGCCAACGTGCGGACGCAGTGACCGGAGTGGTAGTCGTGGCTCAGCTGCGCGTCCAGCCGCACCGGATGCAGCCACAGACTGCCCACCGGCCCTTCGGCCAAGGTCCCAGCATTGTCGCGGCCGACCCATGCGCCCCGACGCGCTGCCACCTGCTCCCCCAGCCCGCGAGCGATCCCACCGGCCCGGTCGCGCCAGCACACCCGCGTGCCGTCGTCGACGATCGGCAGCCAGTCGGCGGCCACCACGAG
This sequence comes from Luedemannella flava, assembly GCF_039528515.1. Classification (NCBI taxonomy): domain Bacteria; kingdom Bacillati; phylum Actinomycetota; class Actinomycetes; order Micromonosporales; family Micromonosporaceae; genus Luedemannella; species Luedemannella flava. Next base: position 5,295 of record NZ_BAAALT010000070.1, on the reverse strand, counting down.
GTCGTACCCGGCGGTGGTGTCGACGCGGCTCACCGTGGCGTTCCCGTGACCGTCAGAACCCGGTCCGCGCGCGCCAGCTTGAGGTTGCGCTGTGTCCGCGCGGACGGGGAACGCAATGTCAGCAGGCCGCCGATGCGACGGATCCGGCGGTGGGTGTCCAACAGCAGCCCGATGAAGGCCGCGTCGATGAACGGACAGTCGGTCAGGTCGACGACAAGCTCGGCGGGCCGCAGCTGGACGGCGTCGTCGAGCAGGACGGTCAGCCGGTCCACGCCCGCCACGTCCAGCTCGTCGCTGACCTGGACCTCGATGACAGGGATCCGCTGTGCGGCGTCGGACTCCATCGTCCCCCCTCGGCTTCGCGGTTGTTACCCGGCAGAGCCTCTGCGGCGGCCATGGTGGGCGGTGCACAAAAGTATGACGGTTTCGTGACAATCGGACGATCGGGTCACATCGACGGTGTGCGGACTGGCCGCCGACCCGCCAGCGGGTCATGATGCTGCGGTGACATCCGTGCTGGTAATCGAGGACGACGACCGGATCCGGCTCTCGCTGACTCTCGCGCTGGAGGACGAGGGCTACGGGGTACGCGCGGCCGCGACAGCGGAGGACGGCCTGGCCGCCTACCGCGAGGACCCGGCTGACACGGTGCTGGTCGACCTCATGCTGCCCGGTTTGGACGGCTACGACTGTATCAGGGGCCTGCGGCGCGATGGCGACGTTCCCATCGTCGTCGTGAGCGCCCGCAACGACACCCACGACATCGTGGCCGCCCTCGAGGCCGGCGCTGACGACTACCTGATTAAGCCCGTTGCGATCAAGGAGCTGACCGCCCGCCTGCGCGCGCTGCGGCGGCGGGCGCGCGCGGGCGCGTCGGTGCCGACCCTGACATTCGGTGATCTGGAGGTACGCCCCCTGGCCGGGGAGGTGCTGCTGCGCGGCGAACCGGTCGCCCTCACCCGCACCGAGTTCCGGCTGTTGTGCGAGCTCGCCGAGCACCAGGGCCAGGTGCTGTCGCGCCAACAGCTGCTCAGCCGCGTATGGGAGTACGACTTCGGCGACGAGCGCCTGGTCGACGTTCATATCGGCCGGCTGCGACAGAAGATCGAGGACGAGCCGGGCACGCCGCGTCGCGTGGTGACCGCGCGTGGGCTTGGCTACAAGTTGCTGCGATGAGACCGCTGCGACTGCGTACCCGGGTTACGGTCGGCTTCGCCGCCGGCGCGCTGCTGATCTCCGCCGCCATGGCCGTGCTCTCCTACGACCTGACCCGACGCACTCTGCTCGACAGCCGGGAGCGCACGGCCGTGCGTACGGCGTACTTCGACGCCACCGTCGTACAGGCCGGCCTGGCCGCCGACGGCGAACCGGGCGACGTGCTGCGCGCGTTGGACACCGGCGCGAGCCGCCGGGTGGCCATCCAACGTTGGGGAACCTGGTACCTGCGCAACGCCGACAACGGCATCACCGCGGCCATCCCGGCCGGACTGCGCCAGCAGGTCACCGACGGCCAACCCAGCCGCCAACTGGTACGCACCGACAACGGCGCCGCGTTGGTCGTCGGCGTGCCCCTGACCGACGGCAGCCAGTTCTACGTGATCGACTCGCTGTCCGAGCTCGACCGGACGCTGAGCGTGCTGGGACTCATCCTGACCATCGTCGCGTTCGTGACGACCGCGTGCGGCGCCGTGGTGGGCACCTACCTCGCGCGGCGAGCGCTCCGGCCACTCACCTCCGTCGCCGACGCGGCGCGCACCATCACCGCAGGAGACCTGACGACCCGCCTTGACCCGGCAGCCACTCCTGATCTCGAACGCCTCACCAGCTCGTTCAACGGAATGGTCGACCAGCTCGCCGAGCGGCTGGAGCGCGACCGCCGGTTCGCCGCCGACGTCAGCCACGAACTGCGATCACCGCTGCAGACCCTCGCCGCCGCGACAAGCGTGCTCACCCGTCGGCGTGACCAGCTCGACGACCGTTCCGCGCGGGCCGTCCAGCTCGTGGCCGAGGAGGTCGACCGGTTCCAAGCACTGGTTACTGACCTGCTCGAGCTAGCGCGCAGCGACCAACGCCCCGACCGCGCCCCGGTCGACATCGCGGCCCTGGCCCGTCGCTCCTGCGCCGACCGCGGGCTGCCCCCCACCATCGTCCGTGACCTGCCCGGCGCCGACCACGTGTGGCACGTCGACGAACGACGCTTCACCCAGGTCCTGGCCAACCTGCTCGACAACGCCGAACGCCACGGCGGCGGCGCCGTCGCTGTCGTGGTCGGCGGCGACGACCGCCTCGCGACCCTCGACGTCGACGACGAGGGCCCCGGCGTACCGCCGACCGACCGCGACAGCATCTTCGGCCGGTTCGTGCGCGGCCGCGGCGCCAACGCACGCGGCGACAGCGACGGCACCGGGCTGGGCCTGGCCCTGGTCGCCCAGCATGTGAGCGCCCATGGCGGTCACGTCACCGCCCTCGACCGCCCCGGGGGCGGCGCCCGCTTCCGGGTTGAACTGCCCAGGGACCGGTCATGAACCAGCGGATCGGCATAGTCGCCACGGCGCTCGCGGTGGCCGTCCTCGCCGGTTGCGGCATCCAACCCGAGACCTCGCCCACCCCGATCGACCGGCCGTTCCGGCCCGCCGCCTCCTCCACCGCTACCCCGCCACCGACAGGCACACTCTCCGAAAAGCTCTACCTCATTGAGGACGGCACCCTCGTCCCGGTCACGCGACACGTCGGCAGGACGCCCACGGTAGAACAACTGCTTGCCGACCTTCGCAGCGCACCGAACGACACGGAACGCGAGTCCGGACTCACCAACGCGCTGCTCGGCACCAATACGGTCACGTCGGTGCGCATGTCCGGCGCTCAGGCGGTCATCGAACTGGCCGCGCCGGTGGACGGCACAGCCCGCACCGACGACCAACTGGCGTACGCGCAACTGGTGTGCACCCTCACCAGCCTGCCGGGCGTCGAGACCGTCCAGTTCACTCACGACGGGCGTCCCATCGGGGTGCCCCGGGGAGACGGGTCCGTGTCCACCGCGCCGCTCAGCGTCGAGGACTACGCCGCCATGATCGCGTCCCGCTAGCACGCCCCAGCCGGACCGGACGTCAACTCATCGCGGCCAGAAGACCACGACACACCCGCTCGCACTCTCGGCAGGCATCCGCGCAGATGCGGCAGTGCTCGTGCATGCCGGCGTGGCTGGCGCACTCGTCGCCGCACGACCTGCACGCCACCACGCACGCCTCCAGCAGGCTCCGGCTGATGTTGGCGTCGTAACCTGTGTGCCGGGAGAGCACCCGGGCGGCAACCCCGCAGATGTCCGCGCAGTCCAGGTTGGTGCGCACACACTTGGTCAGGTCGGCCACCATGTCCTCGCTCAGGCAGGCATCCGCGCACGCGGTACATGCCTGGCTGCAGGCGACCAACGCGTCGATCGCGTCGGCCAACACGGAACGGTCGAGGTTGATCGGCTGGGGATAGGTCTCCAGCATAGGCATCGTCGAAGTCATGGTCGTCCCTTCCGGTGTGATTGTCCTTCCGCTACCCACCGCTGCGGCATTTACGCAGAACTCATCGAGACGGCGCCGCGTCAGACGCGTTGCCGTAGGTACCGCTGCACACCCCACGTGGCGGCGGCAACGCCGATTCCGGCACCGGCCGCCAAGCCCCGGTGCTGGGAAAGCCAGAGCTGGTAGCTGCGTGAAGCGGCGCGGTCGTCAAAATCGCCGTGGGCGCCGAAGTCGACGCCACGGTCGGCCGGCTGCCACAGGTTCGCGGGCTGGTCCGGGTCATCGGGCTGTTGCCTCTGCTGGGCGCTGTATCCCGTACGGGCCAGGTAGCGGTCGAGCAAGCCCGGCACGACCTTGTTGGCCAGCAGCGTCAGCACCGTCGAGCCACCCACCCAGTATTCCCTGCGCTGCGGATGGTCAGCGGCGAACATCACGGCGCGCGCCGCGACCTCCGGCTGATAGATCGGACGTACCGGCCGGGGACGGCGCGGCAGGCGGGAGAGCACCCAGTCGAACTGCGGCGTGTTCACGGCGGGCAGCTGCACCATCGTCACGTGCACGTTGCTCCCGTCATGCAGCAGCTCACAGCGCAGCGACTCGGTGAACCCCTGAATCGCGTGCTTCGCCCCGCAGTACACCGCCTGCAGGGGGATCCCCCGGTAGGCCAGCGCGGAACCGACCTGAACCACAGCCCCTTGATCGCGTGGCACCATGCGGGCCAACGCGGCCCTGGTTCCGAACACGTACCCGAGGTACGTCACCCGGGTGGCCCGTACGTACTCCTTGGGGTCGACCTTCATGAACGGCGCGAACACCGATGTGAACGCGTCGTTCACCCACACCGCCATGGGACCCAGCTCTTTCTCCACCCGATCGGCCGCGGCATCCACCGCCGCGTGGTCGGCCACGTCGACTGGTACGGCCAACGGCACCCCGCCCGCCCGTCGCACGTCGCCCGCAGCCGCGTCCAATCCGGTCTCTCCCCGCGCCAGGAGGGCCACCTTCGCGCCTTGAGCGGCGAACCTGCGCGCGACCGCACGGCCGACGCCGCCGGTCGCTCCGGTCACCACGACAACTCGTTCTCGCCTGTCCACGGCACTCTCCCCACTGCCTGCCAGCAAACTGCGCCTACCACCGATGGAGTCGGCCCAAACGGCCGGCTCGACAGCTCACCGGCGCCGGCCGAGGCGTAGCGCGACCGGGGCAACAACCGACCTTCTGTTTGCCTGCGTCGCCGGCGGGAAGCGCGTGGTGTGGGGTCGGCTTGCACCAGACCCTTAGCCGGACTCTGAGGAAGCGGGAGAGCATCATGACGACGCAAGAAAAGATCATCGAAGCGGAGCCGGACGAGGTCTTCGCCGTTCTCTCCGATGGTTGGAGCTACGCATACTGGCGGCTCGGCATCAGCCACGTCCGCCAGGTCGACGACGAGTTTCCCGCCGAGGGCAGCAGGATTCATCATGACCTCGGGCCTTGGCCGGCATCGTGGCAGGAGGACACCACCGCGATGTGCACTCAGCCTCCTCACCGGATGGAACTTCGTACCAATCTGGGCCTTTTCGGCGTGGTGGATTCGACCTTTACTCTCGCCGCCGAGGGCGACGGCCGGACCCGGGTCACGATGCGCAAGCAACCGACGGCCGGGTTCCTGCACTGGCTTCCGGCCGCCGCGAGCGACCTGCTCATGCGCGGTCGCGATCGGGAGACTCTCCGACGTCTCGCCGACGTCTCGGAGCACCGGAGATAAGGAACTGCCGAGGAATAACTTGAGCTTTTGGCGGTG
>NZ_BAAALT010000069.1:0-23545 GCF_039528515.1 Luedemannella flava | reverse complement strand
CGTCGCGTGCCCGTTCGTGCCGGGTGGGCGGATGTACCGCACTGGGGACCTGGTGCGGTGGACCGCCGAGGGCCAGATGTTGTTTNCCCATCCGGCCGTGGCGCAGGCGGCGGTGGTGGCCCGGGAGGACGTGCCGGGGGACAAGCGGCTGGTGGCCTATGTCGTGGCTGATGGTGAGCCGGATCTGCGGGAGTTCCTGGCCGACCGGCTGCCGGAATACATGGTGCCGTCCGCGTTCGTGGCGTTGGCCGAGTTGCCGTTGACCCGCAACGGCAAGCTGGACCGGCGGGCACTGCCGGCGCCCGCGTACACCGTCGGGACGGGCCGGCCGCCGGCCACCGTGCGCGAGGAACTTGTCTGCGCGGCGTTCGCGCAGGTCCTCGGCCTGGAATCGGTGGGCGTGGACGACGACTTCTTCCGGCTGGGCGGCCACTCGTTGCTCGTCGTACGGCTGGTGGAGGTGTTGCGTGAGCGTGGGATCGCGGTGTCCGTGCGGGCGCTGTTCCAGTCACCGACCCCGGCCGGGGTGGCGACGGCGACCGCGCAGGACTCCGTCGAGGTACCCCCGAACCTGATTCCGGCCGGCGCTGAGCAGATCACGCCGGAGATGCTGCCCCTGGTGTCGTTGTCCGAGGCGGAGCTCGCCCGGGTGGTCGCCGCCGTGCCGGGCGGCGCCGGCAATGTCGCCGATATCTACCCGCTGGCGCCCATGCAGGAGGGCATGCTGTTCCACCACCTGCTCGCCGGTGGTGGGGCGGACGCCTACGTCACCGTCCGGGTGCTCGAGTTCGACTCACGGGCCCGGCTCGACGAGTTCGCCGGTGCGTTGCGGCAGGTGGTGGCCCGGCACGACGTGTACCGCACCGCCGTGGTGTGGGACGGGCTGACCGAGGCCGTCCAGGTCGTCCTGCGGCACGCGGAGCTGCCGGTCATCGAGCATGTGCTGGACCCGGGCGACGACGCGAACGCCGCCCTGCTGGCCGCGGCCGGCCTGACCATGGACCTGGGGCGGGCGCCGTTGCTGGACCTGCATGTGTCGCAGGTCGGCGAAGGGCGCTGGCTGGCCGTGATCCGCACGCACCACATGGTGCAGGACCACCAGGGCATGGACGTGCTGGTCGGCGAACTGCGGTCGGTTCTCGCCGGTACCGCTGACGGGTTGGCTCCGGCCCTGCCGTTCCGCAACTTCGTCGCGCAGGCGCGCGGCGGGGTGTCCCGGGCCGAGCATGAGCGGTACTTCGCGGAGCTGCTCGGCGACGTGACCGAGCCGACGGCACCGTTCGGGGTGCTGGACGTGCGCGGGGACGGTTCGGGCGTGGGGTCCGCGGTGGTCCGGGTGGACGGGCCGGTGGTGGCCCAGTTGCGGGAGGTCTCGCAACGGTTCGGGGCAAGCGCGGCGACCGTGTTGCACGTGGCGTGGGCGCGGGTGCTCGCGGTGCTCGCCGGTCGCGACGACGTGGTGTTCGGCACCGTCCTGTTCGGACGGATGAACGCCGGTGCGGCGGCGGACCGGGTCGTCGGTCCGTTCATCAACACGTTGCCGGTGCGGGTGCGCACCAGCGGGGTGAGCGCGCGGGCGGCCGTGGAGGCGATGCGCGCGCAGTTGGCCGAGCTGTTGGAGCATGAGCACGCGCCGTTGGCGCTCGCCCAGCAGGCGGCCGGGCTCGAGGCTGACACGCCGCTGTTCACCTCGCTGTTGAACTACCGGCACGTCGGCGGGGCGGACGCGCAGCCGGCTGAGCAGCCCTCGTTCGATGGCGTCCGGCAGGTGTCCGCGCAGGAGCGGACCAACTATCCGCTGAGCGCGTCGGTCAACGACTACGGCGCGGCCGGGTTGAGCCTGAGCGTGCTGGCCGTCGAGCCGATCGACCCGCAGCTGGTCGGACACCTGCTGCGGACCGCTATCGGCAACCTGGTCGCCACCCTGGCCGAGGCACCGCAGACGCCGCTGCTGGCCGTGGATGTGCTGGACGCGCCGGACCGCGACCGGATCCTCGACGACTGGAACGACACCGCGGTGGCGGTGGCCGACGACACCGTCCTGGACCTGTTCCACCAGCGTCTCGGGTCGGACCCGGACGCGCCGGCGGTGGTGGCTGACGCGGGCACCCTGTCCTACCGCGAGGTGGACGCGCGGGCCAACCAGCTCGCCCAGCACCTGGTCGGACTGGGCGTGGGCGCGGAGTCCGTCGTCGCGGTCACCATGGACCGGGGCGTGGACGCCATGGTCGCGCTGCTCGCGGTGTGGCAGGCCGGGGCGGCGTATGTGCCGGTCGATCCGGCCAACCCGGCCGAGCGGATCGGCCAGATCCTGACCGACGCCGGCGTGACGTGTGTGCTGACCACGACGGGCGTGCGGGACGTGGTCACCACGGACGACCTGGTCATCGCGGTGGACGACCCGGCGGTCCGGGCGCGGTTGGCCGCGCTGCCGGTGGATGCGCCGGTGGCCGCGGTCGACCCGGACGGGCTGGCGTACGTGATCTACACGTCGGGTTCGACCGGGACGCCGAAGGGTGTCGCGGTGACACACCGGTCGCTGGCGAACCTGGCGCTCGCCCAGATCGAGCGGTTCGAGGTGACGGCCGGGTCGCGGGTGCTGCAGTTCGCGTCGCTGGGCTTCGACGCGGCCACCTCCGAGGTGGCCATGGCCTGGGGTTCGGGCGCCGCCCTGGTCGTCGCGCCGGCGGCGGAGCTGGTGCCCGGTGGCGGGCTGGTCGAGCTGCTGGGTCGCCACGGGGTGACCCACGCGACCCTGCCGCCGGCCGTGCTGGACGTGGTGGACCCGGCTGACCTGGCGTCGGTACGCACGGTCGTGTCGGCCGGCGAGGCGCTGAGCGTGTCCATCGTGGACCGGTGGGCGGACGTGCGGCGGCTGATCAACGCGTACGGTCCGACGGAAGTGACCGTATGCGCGTCGATGTCGGCGCCGCTCGCGGTCGGTGGCGTACCGACGATCGGTACGCCGATCACCAACTCGCGGTCGTTCGTGCTGGACGCGGGACTGCGTCCGGTGCCGGTCGGTGCCGTCGGTGAGCTGTACGTCGCCGGTGCCGGCGTGGCCCGGGGCTATGTGGGTCGGGCCGGCCTGACCGGCGAGCGGTTCGTGGCCTGCCCCTTCGGCCCGGGGGAACGGATGTACCGGACCGGGGACCTGGTCCGGTGGACGTCCGATGGGCAGCTGGTGTTCGCCGGTCGGGCCGATGAGCAGGTGAAGATCCGCGGGTACCGGATCGAGCCCGGCGAGATCGAGGCGGTCCTGCTGGAGCACGCCGACGTGGCGCAGGCCGCGGTGCTCGCCCGGGAGGACCTGCCCGGCGAGAGGCGGCTGGTGGCCTACGTCGTGCCGGCCGGACTCGACGCGGAGATCGACCCGGCGGTGCTGCGGGCGTTCGTGGGCCAGCGGCTGCCCGAGTACATGGTGCCCGCAGCGGTGGTGACGCTCGCCGAGTTCCCGCTGACGGTGAACAAGAAGCTGGACCGTCGGGCACTGCCGGCCCCCGCGTACGAGACCGGTTCGGGGCGTAGCCCCGCCACGGTGCAGGAGGAGTTGCTCTGTGGGGCGTTCGCGCAGGTGCTGGGCCTGGGGTCGGTCGGGGTTGACGACGACTTCTTCCGGTTGGGTGGGCACTCGCTGCTGGCCGTCCGGCTGGTGTCGCGGGTGCGGGTGCTGCTCGGGGCGGAGCTGCCCCTGCGGGTGATCTTCGAGGCCAGGACCCCGGCACTGCTGGCGCAGTGGCTCGGCGCGGCCGGTGACGGCCCGGCCCGGCCGGCGCTGCGGGCGGCGGTCCGGCCGGAGCGGGTGCCGTTGTCGTTCGCCCAGCAGCGGCTGTGGTTCCTGGAGCGGTTGGAGGGGCCGGGTTCGACGTACACGCTGCCGACGACCATCCGGTTGGCCGCTGAGGTCGACGGGGCCGCGCTGAACCTGGCGTTGCGGGACGTGATCGGCCGGCACGAGTCGCTGCGCACCGTGTTCCCGGCGCTCAACGGTGAGCCGTACCAGCAGGTTCTTTCCATGGATGAGGTCACCTGGGCGTTGGAGGTGCGCCGGGTCTCCGACGGGGACCTGGCCGGCGCCGTGGCGGAGGCGTCGCGGTACGCGTTCGACCTGGCGGTGGAGGTGCCCATCCGGGCCTGGCTGCTCGAGCCGCAGTCCGGGGACCGGGTGCTGGTCATGGTGGTGCACCACATCGCCACCGACGGCTGGTCGACGGCCGTGCTGGGCCGCGACGTCGCGACCGCGTACGAAGCGCGGGCGCGGGGTGAGGCGCCGACCTGGGCGCCGCTGCCGGTGCAGTACGCGGACTACGCGTTGTGGCAGCGTGAGCTGCTCGGCGAAGGCTCAGCAAGCCTGCTGTCCACCCAGGTGGGGTACTGGCGGGACGCGCTGGCCGGCGTGCCGGAGGAACTGGTGCTGCCAGCGGACCGGTTGCGACCGGCCGTGTCGTCGCATCGTGGGTTCCGGGTGCCGGTGCGGGTGCCGGCCGACGTGCACCAGCGGTTGGCGGATCTGGCCCGGGCCGAGGGTGTGACCCCGTTCATGGTGCTGCAGGCGGCGTTGGCGGTGACCTTGTCCCGGTTGGGTGCGGGCACCGACATCCCGGTCGGTTCGGCCGTGGCCGGGCGTACCGATGAGGCGATGAACGAGCTCGTCGGGTTCTTCGTCAACACGCTGGTGATCCGCACGGATCTGTCGGGGGATCCCGATTTCCGGCAGGTGCTCGCCCGGGTGCGGGAGGCGTCACTGGGGGCGTTGGCCCATCAGGACGTGCCGTTCGAGCGCCTCGTCGAGGAGTTGGCGCCCACCCGGTCGCTGGCCCGGCATCCGCTGTTCCAGGTGATGCTGACCGTCCAGAACGTGGAGCGGCCATCCCTGCAGTCGGAGGTAGCTGCCGGCGCGGTCGCGGCCAAGTTCGATCTTGACCTGGTGCTTGACGAGGTCATCGACCCCGACGGTCGTCCGGCCGGTCTGGCCGGGTCGCTGGTGGGGTCGGCGGACCTGTTCGACGAGTCGTCGGTGGGCGCGCTGGCCGACCGGTGGATCCGGGTGCTGGACGCGGTGACCGGGGCGCCGGACGCCCGGCTGCACGCCGTGGACGTGCTGGACCCGACCGAGCGTGACCTGGTCCTGGGCGCCTGGAACGACACCGTGGCCGAGGTCGCGGACGCGTCGGTGATCGACCTGTTCGAGGCGCACGCGCGGGCGCATCCGGACGCGGTCGCTGTGGTGTTCGACGGCGTCTCGCTGACGTACGCGCAGGTGGATGCGGCAGCGGAGGCGTTGGCGGGTGGCCTGCGCGGCAGGGGAGTGGGTGCGGAGTCGGTGGTCGGACTGTGCCTGCCCCGCGGCCATCAGATGATCACCGCGATGGTGGCGGTGTGGAAGGCGGGCGGCGCCTACCTGCCCATCGACCCGCAGTTGCCGGCCGAGCGGGTGGCCGTGATGCTGGCCGACGCCGGGGTGCGCCTGGTCCTGGGCGACGCGGCGTCGATGGTCAGTCTGGACGAACTGCGGTCCGGTCCGCGGGGCGCGCTGCCCGGGACCGGGCCGGACCGGTCCGGGTTGGCGTACGTGATCTACACGTCCGGCTCGTCGGGCGTACCCAAGGGTGTTGGTGTCTCGCACGGGTCGCTGGCGAACCTGATCTCCGTGTTCGGCCCGATGATGGTCCCGGCCGTGGGGACCGGTGTGCTGCAGTTCGCGTCGTTCAGCTTCGACGCGTCGGTCCTGGACGTGGCGGTGACGTTGGCATCCGGTGGGGCGCTGTGGATCGCCGACGAAGGGCAGCGCTCCGAGCCACGCCGGTTGACCGAGCTGACCGGGGTCGCCGCCGCCAGCGTGGTCCCGTCACTGTTGGGCGTGCTGGACCCAGCGGATCTGCCGAACGTGGCGACCCTGCTGGTCGGCGCGGAAGCGATCGGTGAGGCCAGCGCACGGGCGTGGTCGGCGGGCCGGCGCCTGGTGAACACGTACGGGCCCACCGAGGCGACGGTGATGGTCGCCGCTGAGACGGTCGACCCGCAGCGTCCCGGCCCGGTGCCGTTCGGCCGCCCGATCGCGAACACGCGACTGCTGGTGCTCGACGAGTGGCTCAACCCGGTCCCGCCGGGTGCGGCCGGCGACCTGTACGTCGTCGGCGCCGGCCTGGCGCGCGGGTATGTGGGTCGGGCCGGGTTGACCGCTGAGCGGTTCGTGGCGTGCCCGTATGCGGTGGGGATGCGGATGTACCGGACCGGGGACCTGGCGCGGTGGACGACGGACGGGCAGTTGGTGTTCGCGGGTCGGGCCGATGAGCAGGTGAAGATCCGGGGCTTCCGGATCGAACCCGGCGACGTCGAGGCCGCGCTTGTCGCACACGCCGGGGTAGCCCGGGCCGCGGTGATCGTCCGCGACGAACGACTGGTCGCCTACGTCGTACCCGCCGACGGTGCGGTGGACGAACGCGAGCTGCGCCAGTTCCTGGCCGACCGGCTGCCCGACTACATGATCCCGGCCAGCATCGTGACGCTGACCGAGCTGCCGCTGACCCGAAACGGAAAGGTGGACCGCGGCGCGCTGCCGACCCCGGTCCGCGAGGCCGGGTCGGGTCGGTTGCCCGCCACCCGGCAGGAGGAGGCGCTCTGCGCGGCCTTCGCCACGGTGCTGGGTCTGGAATCGGTCGGGGTCGACGACGACTTCTTCGCACTCGGCGGCCACTCGTTGCTCGCCGTACGCCTGGTCGAGGTGCTGCGGGAGAGCGGGATCTCGGTGTCCGTACGGGCCCTGTTCTCGTCCCCGACCCCGGCCGGGCTGGCCATGGCCGGCGGCACGGACGCGGTGGAGGTGCCGGCGAACCTGATCCCGGCCGACGCCTCGCGGCTCACCGTGGACATGCTGCCCCTGGTGACACTGTCCGACGAGGAGCTGGAGCGGGTCGTCGCCGCGGTGCCCGGCGGCGCCCGCAACGTCGCCGACATCTACCCGTTGGCGCCCATGCAGGAGGGCATGCTCTTCCACCACCTCCTGGCCAGCGGCGGCGCGGACGTCTACGTGACCCTGCTGGGGCTCGAGTTCGACTCGCGGGCCCGGCTCGACCAGTTCGCCGGTGCGTTGCAGCAGGTGGTGGACCGCCACGACGTGTACCGCACCGCCGTGGTGTGGGAGGGCCTGCGCGAACCGGTCCAGGTCGTCTGGCGGCACGCCGAGCTGTCGGTGGTCGAACACACTCTTGACGCGGCCGAGGTCGCGCCGGTCGACGCGCTGGTCGCACGGGCCGGGACCGCCCTGGACCTGGGTCGCGCGCCACTGGTGGACGTGCACGTGGCCGGGATCGGCGAGGGCCGCTGGGTCGGGTTGATCCGGATGCACCACCTGGTGCAGGACCACCAGGGCATGGACGTGCTGATCCAGGAGCTGCGGCAGGTACTCGCCGGCCAGGCCGACAGGTTGGCCCCGGCGCTGCCGTTCCGCAACTTCGTGGCGCAGGCCCGCGGTGGCGTCCCCCGGGCCGAGCATGAGCGGTTCTTCACCGAGCTGCTCGGCGACGTGACCGAGCCGACGGCCCCGTTCGGGCTGCTCGACATCCGCGGTGACGGTACGGATGTGGTGTCCGAGGTCGTCCAGATCGACGGCGACCAGGTGGCGCAGCTGCGGGAGGTCTCCCGGCGGCTGGGCGTCAGCACCGCCACCGTGCTGCACGTGGCATGGGCCCGGGTGCTGGCCGTGCTGGCCGGTCGGGACGACGTGGTGTTCGGCACCGTCCTGTTCGGACGGATGAACGCCGGCGAGGGCGCCGACCGGGTGGTCGGCCCGTTCATCAACACCCTGCCGGTCCGGGTACGCACCGGACGGGTCGGCGTGCGGGCGGCGGTGGAACAGATGCAGGCGCAGCTCGCCGCGCTGCTCGAGCACGAGCACGCCCCACTCGCGGTGGCCCAGCAGGCGGCCGGCGTCGAGGGGGACGCGCCGCTGTTCACCTCGCTGTTGAACTACCGGTACGTCGGTGGTGAAGCACAGCAGGGGGATGCCGACGAGCAGCTGAGGATCCAGGGCATCCGGCAGGTATACGTGCGGGTACAGAACAGTTATCCGCTGACCGTCTCGGTCAACGACGCCGGTGCGGCGGGGCTGAGCCTGAGCATCCTGGCCGTGGACACGGTGGACGCCCGGGGCGTGGGAATGCTCATGCGCACCGCGATGGCCGACCTGGTCGCCACGTTGACGACCAGCCCGGACGCCACCCTGAACAACGTGGATGTCCTCGATCCCGACACTCGGGAGCTGGTGCTCGACCGGTGGAACGACACCGCGACCGGTGGTCTGGACGAGCCGGTCATCGGCCGTTTCGAGCGGCAGGTGGCGGTGGCGCCGCACGCGGTCGCGGTGGTCGGTGACGGTGTCACGTTGTCCTACGCCGAGGTGGACGCGGCCGCGAACCGGCTGGCCCGGCACCTGCGCGGGACCGGCGTGGGCGCCGAGTCGGTGGTCGGCCTGTGCCTGCCCCGCGGCGTACAGATGATCACCGCGATCCTGGCGGTGTGGAAGGCGGGTGCGGCGTATCTGCCGATCGACGGCACACTGCCCGGCGAGCGGATCGGTTTCATGCTCGCCGACAGTCGCGCGACCGTGGTGCTGACGGACCGCGGACACACAGCGGTACTCGCGGAGCTGAGCGCGACGCCCGTGCTGTGCCTGGACGAACTGACCGTGCCGGCGGGTGACGGAAGTGGCCTGGGGTCGGTGGACCCGGCGGGCCTGGCGTATGTGATCTACACGTCCGGTTCGACCGGGACGCCGAAGGGCGTGGCCGTCACCCAGGGCGCACTGGCCAACTACCTCGGGTCGGTGTCGGGCCGGTTGGGCTGGGACCAGCCGGGTACGCGGTACGCGTTGCTGCAACCGCAGGTGACCGACCTGGGTAACACGGTGTGGATGGCCAGCCTGGCCACCGGTGGTCAGCTGCATGTGCTGGGCGCCGACGCGGTGGTGGACGCCGAAGCGGTGGCTGGTTACCTGGCCGAGCACCGGATCGACAGCTTCAAGGTGGTGCCCTCGCACCTGGCGGCGTTGACGGCGGCGGCGGGCATGGACCGGCTGCTGCCGACCGGGTCGGTGGTGCTGGGCGGTGAGGCCGCGCAGCCGGGCTGGGTGCGGGATCTCGTCGCGGCCGCCGGGAACCGGCGGGTGTTCAACCACTATGGGCCGACGGAGACCACGATCGGTGTGGCCACGGCGCAGCTGACCACGGTCGGTGAGGTGGTGCCGATCGGGTCGCCGATCGCCAACACCCGCCTGTACGTGCTCGACGCCGCGTTGGCGCCGGTGCCGATCGGGGTGACCGGTGAGCTGTACATCGCCGGTGCCGGGTTGGCGCGGGGCTACACCGGCCGGCCCGGTTTGACCGGTGAGCGGTTCGTGGCCTGCCCCTTCGGTACCGGGGCACGCATGTACCGCACCGGGGACCTGGCGACGTGGACGTCCGACGGCCAGGTGGTGTTCGTCGGGCGCGCGGACGAGCAGGTGAAGGTACGCGGCTTCCGGATCGAACCGGGTGAGGTCGAGGCGGCGTTGCTGGCCCACCCGCGGGTGTCACAGGCGGCGGTGATCGCCCGTGAGGACGTGCCCGGCGACAAGCGCCTCGTGGCCTACGTGGTGGGCGAGGAGGTGGACCCGGCGATCCTGCGGGACTTCCTGGCCGAGCGGTTGCCCGACTACATGATCCCGACCGCGGTACTCCCGCTGGCTGACCTGCCGCTCACCACGGCCGGCAAGCTGGACCGCAAGGCCCTGCCCGCACCCGACCAGGCCGGTGGCACGGTCGGTCACCGGGAGCCGGCCACCGCGATGGAGGCCGCCCTGTGTGACGTGTTCGCGCAGGTGCTCGAGCGTGACACCGTAGGGGTCGACGACAACTTCTTCGAGCTCGGCGGGCACTCCCTGCTCGCCATCCGGTTGCTGTCCCGGATCCGGTCCACCCTCGGTGCCGAAGTCAAGATCCGCATGCTGTTCGAGGCGCCCACCCCGGCCCGACTGGCGGCCAGGTTGGCCGGCCCCGGGCAGCAGCAGGTCCGCGGCGCCCTGCGGGCCGCGGTCCGGCCCGAGCGGGTACCGCTGTCGTTCGCGCAGCGGCGGTTGTGGTTCCTCGGCCAGCTGGAAGGCCCGAGCCCGGTCTACAACCTGCCGACCACCATGCCGCTGCCCGGCACGGTGGACACCGACGCGCTGAACCTGGCTCTGCGCGACGTCATCGGCCGGCACGAGTCGCTGCGCACCATCCTGCCCGCCATCGACGGCGAGCCCTACCAGCACATCCTCGACCCGCACGACCTCGACTGGGCGCTGGACGTGCGCCAGGTCGCGTCGGAGGAGCTGCCCGAGGCGGTCCGGCGGGCCTCGCGCTACGCCTTCGACCTGTCGGCCGAGCTGCCGATCAAGGCCTGGCTGTTCCAACCCGGTACCGGCGACAGCGTGCTGGTCCTGGTGCTGCACCACATCGCCAGCGACGGCTGGTCGTTCGCGCCACTGAGCCGGGACGTGTCGACCGCGTACGCGGCCCGGGTGCGCGGCGAGGCGCCGGCGTGGGAGCCGCTGCCGGTGCAGTACGCCGACTACGCGTTGTGGCAGCGCGCACTGCTCGGCGACGAGGCCGACCCGACCAGCCTGCTGTCAACCCAGGTGGAGTACTGGCGACAGGCGCTGGCCGGGGCCCCGGAAGAGCTGACGCTTCCGGCGGACCGGTCGCGTCCGGCGGTGGCGACCCACCGTGGGCACGCGGTACCCGTGTCGGTGTCGGCGCAGCTGCACGCGCGGTTGGCCGATCTGGCCCGGGCCGAGGGCGTGACCATGTTCATGGTGATGCAGGCCGCGGTGGCGGTGCTGTTGTCCCGGCTGGGAGCCGGATCGGACATCCCGGTCGGTTCGGCGGTGGCGGGCCGCACCGATGAGGCGATGAACGACCTGGTCGGCTTCTTCGTGAACACCCTCGTCATCCGGACCGACCTGTCCGGCGATCCGGTGTTCCGGCAGGTCCTGGGCCGGGTGCGGGAGGCGAGCCTGGGCGCGTTGGAGCACCAGGACGTGCCGTTCGAGCGGCTGGTCGAGGAGTTGGCGCCGGCCCGGTCACTGTCCCGGCACCCCTTGTTCCAGGTGAGCCTGAACGTGCAGACCGCGGGCGTCGCCACGTTCGAGAGCGCGGCCGCGGTCGACGCGCCGATGGAGGTGTCCGCGAGGTTCGACCTCGACCTGCCGGTCCGGGAGTACTTCGACGAGCAGGGCCGCCCGGCGGGCCTGCGCGGCGCGCTTATCGCCACGGTGGACCTGTTCGATATGGAGTCGACCGCGACGCTGGGCATGCGGCTGCTGCGGGTGCTGGAGGCGGTGTCGGCGGACCCCGACGTGCGGGTGCACAGTGTCGACGTCCTGGACGCGACCGAGCGTGGGCTGGTGCTGGACACGTGGAACGACACGGCCGCCGAGATCACGGACGCGTCGGTGGTCGATCTGTTCCAGGCTCGGGTGCGGCAGACGCCGGACGTCGCCGCGGTGGTGTTCGACGGCGTGGAGCTGACCTACGCGCAGCTGGACGCGCGGGCCACCCGGTGGGCGCACGGGCTGCGCGGCCTGGGGGTGGGCCCGGAGTCGGTGGTCGGCCTGTGCCTGCCGCGCGGCGCGGACCTGGTGGCCGCGATGGTCGCGGTGTGGCAGGCGGGCGGGGCATACCTGCCCATCGACCCCCAGCTGCCGGCCGACCGGGTGGCCGTGATGCTGGCCGACGCCGGTGTCCGACTGGTGGTCGCTGACCAGGCTGGTGCGGAACTGGCCGGCGAGGTGCCGTTGGTCGGCACATCCACGTTGGACAGTGCGGCGGCCGGTGCTGAGCTGGTGCGGCCCGATCTGTCCGGGCTGGCCTATGTGATCTACACGTCGGGGTCGACGGGCGTCCCCAAGGGCGTCGGGATCTCGCACGGCTCGTTGGCGAACCTGATCTCGGTGTTCGGCCCGCTGCTGGGCGTCGAGGCGGGGACCGGCGTCCTGCAGTTCGCCTCGTTCAGCTTCGACGCGTCGGTGCTGGACGTCGCGGTGGCGTTGGGGTGTGGCGGCTCGTTGTGGATCGCCACGGAGGAGCAGCGGTCGCAGCCGCAGCGGTTGGCGGAGCTGTCCGGGGTGTCGGTGGCCAGCGTGGTCCCCTCCCTGCTGGCAGTGTTGGAACCCGACACGCTGGCGCATGTGCGCGCGATGGTCGTGGGCGCGGAGACGGTCAGCGAAACGATCGCCCGGACCTGGGCGCCGGGTCGGCGACTGGTGCACGGGTACGGACCGACCGAGTCGACGGTTATCGCGGGAGCTGGCGTGATCGACCCGGACCGGCCGGGCCCGGTGCCGTTCGGACCGGTGACGAACACCCGGTTGTACGTCCTGGATGAGCGTCTCAACCCGGTGCCGGTCGGGGTGGCCGGCGAGCTGTACATCGCCGGCGCCGGCCTGGCGCGCGGCTATGTGGGCCGCGCCGGGCTGACCGGCGAACGGTTCGTGGCCTGCCCGTTCGCGCCCGCTGAGCGGATGTACCGCACCGGTGATGTGGTGCGGTGGACCGCCGACGGGCAGTTGGTGTTCGCGGGTCGGGCCGACGAGCAGGTGAAGATCCGGGGCTTCCGGATCGAGCCCGGCGACGTCGAGACCGCGCTGCTCGACCACCCCGACGTCGCCCAGGCGGCGGTGATCGCGCGCGAGGACGTCCCCGGCGACAAGCGCCTGGTCGCCTACGTGGTCCTCGACGGTGAACCGGACCTGCGGGAGTTCCTGGCGGGCCGGCTGCCGGAGTACATGGTCCCGGCGGCGTTCGTGACGCTGCCCGCACTGCCGCTCACCGCCAACGGCAAGCTGGACCGCCGGGCGCTGCCGGCGCCCGAGTACCCGACCGGATCCGGTCGCGGCCCGGCCACCGTGCGGGAGGAGATCCTGTGCGGCGCATTCGCCCAGGTTCTGGGCCGCGACAGCGTCGGCGTGGACGACGACTTCTTCGCCCTCGGTGGGCACTCGCTGCTCGCGGTCCGGTTGCTGTCGCGGATCCGGACGGTCCTGGGCGTTGAGGTGCCACTGCGGTTGCTGTTCGAGGCACCCACCGTGGCCGGGCTCGCCGCCCGCCTTTCCGAAACCGACGGTACCCATGCCCGCGAACCGCTGCGCCCACGGCCGCGGCCCGACCGGATCCCGCTGTCGTTCGCCCAGCGGCGCCTGTGGTTCCTCAGCGAGCTGGAGGGCCCGAGCCCGACCTACAACATCCCGGTCCCGGTCCGGCTGAGCGGCGACATCGACGCGACGGCCCTGAACCAGGCGCTGCGGGACACGCTCGGGCGGCACGAGTCGCTACGTACCGTGTTCCCGTCCGCCGACGGCGAGCCGTACCAGCAGGTTCTTGATCTGGATTCGTTGACCTGGGACCTGGAGGTCTGCCAGGTCGAGCCCGAAGAGCTCGGCGCGGCGGTGGCGCAGGCGTCTCGCTACGCGTTCGACCTGTCTGCCGAGGTGCCGATCCGGGCCTGGCTGTTCGAGGCCGGACCGGACGCCCGGGTGCTGTTGCTGCTGGTACACCACATCGCCGGCGACGGCTGGTCGACCGCCCCGCTCGGACGCGACGTGTCGACCGCGTACGCGGCCCGGCTGCGCGGCCAGGCTCCGCAGTGGGAGCCGCTGCCCGTCCAGTACGCCGACTTCACGCTGTGGCAGCGCGACCTGCTCGGCGACGAGTCCGACCCGGACAGCCGGCTGTCCAACCAGATCGAGTACTGGCGGCGGACCCTCGACGGGGCGCCGGAGGAGCTCGCCCTGCCGACCGACCGGCCGCGCCCGGCGCGGGCCAGTCACGTCGGGCACTGGGCGCCGTTGCAGATCCCGGTGGAGGTGCACCAGCGCCTCGCGGACCTGGCCCGGGTCGAGGGTGTGACACCGTTCATGGTGGTGCAGGCCGCGCTGGCGGTGACGCTGTCGCGCCTCGGCGCCGGCACCGACATCCCGATCGGGTCGCCGATCGCCGGCCGCACCGACGAGGCTCTGGACAACCTCGTCGGGTTCTTCCTGAACACCCTGGTCATCCGTACCGATCTGGCCGGCGACCCGCGCTTCCGGGAGGTGCTCGGCCGGGTGCGCGACGCCAGCCTGGGCGCGTTCGCCCACCAGGATGTGCCGTTCGAACGGCTGGTGGAGGAGCTGGCCCCGGCCCGGTCGCTGGCCCGGCACCCGCTGGTACAGACGGTCCTCACCATGCAGAACACCGGTCGGGCCACGCTCGACCTGGACGGCGCGAAGGCTGGTAGCGGTACCGGTACGGCGGCCGGTTCCGGTCTGGCCCAGGCCAAGTTCGACCTGTACCTGCCGATCGAGGAGATGTTCGACGCGCAGGGCCGCCCGGCCGGCATCCGGGGCGGCGTGACCGTGGCCGCCGACCTGTTCGACGCGGCGACGGCCGAAAAGATCGCCACCTGGTTCGGTCGGGTCCTGGCCGCGGTCACCGCGACCCCGGACATCCGGCTGCACGACGTGCAGGTGCTCGACGCCGACGACCGCGCGCTCGTGGTGGAGCAGTGGAACGACACCGCAGCCGACGGGCTGGACGAGCCGGTCATCGGTCTGTTCGAGCGGCAGGTCGCGGTGGCCCCCGATGCTCTCGCCCTGGTCGCCGACGACGAGCACCTGACCTTCGCGCAGGTGGACGCGCAGGCGAACCGGCTCGCCGGGTACCTGCGGGATCAGGGAGTGCGCGCGGAGTCGGTGGTCGGACTGTGCCTGCCGCAAGGCGTGCAGATGATTGCCGCGATCCTGGCGGTGTGGAAGGCCGGCGCGGCGTATCTGCCGATCGATGGTCGGCTGCCGGTGGAGCGGATCGCGTTCATGCTGACCGACAGCCGGGCGCAGGTCGTGATCGGCGTCCAGGAGACGTTGGACGATCTGCCGGCGGGTCGGCGGGTGCGGATGGTCGCGGTGGACGACCCGTTCACCGAAGCGTTGCTGTCCGGCTATCCGACCAGCGTGGCACCGGTGCCGGTGGACCCGGCGGGCCTGGCGTACGTGATGTACACGTCCGGTTCGACCGGGACGCCGAAGGGCGTGGCGGTGACCCAGGGCGCGTTGGCCAACTATGTGGGCTCGGCGTCGGGCCGGCTCGGCTGGAACCGGCCCGGCGCGCGGTATGCGCTGTTGCAGCCGCAGGTGACCGACCTCGGCAACACGGTGTGGATGGCCAGCCTGGCCACCGGTGGTCAGCTGCACGTGCTCAGCCCGGACGCGGTCGTGGATCCAGAGGCGGTGGCGGCGTATCTGGCCGAGCACCGCATCGACGGATTCAAGGTCGTCCCGTCGCACCTGGCGGCCTTGACCGCGGCGGCCGGCATGGATCGGTTGATTCCGGCTGGGTCGGTCGTGCTGGGCGGTGAGGCCGCGTCGGTGTCGTGGGTGCGGCAGTTGGTGGCGGCTGCCGGGGACCGGCGGGTGTTCAACCACTACGGGCCGACGGAGACCACGATCGGCGTGGCCACGGCGGAGCTGACCACGGTCGGTGAGGTGGTGCCGATCGGGTCACCGATCGCCAACACCCGCCTGTACGTGCTCGACGCGGCACTGGCTCCGGTGCCGGTCGGAGTGAACGGTGAGCTGTATGTGGCCGGCGCCGGGTTGGCGCGGGGCTACACGGGCCAGCCGGGACTCACCGGTGGCCGGTTCGTGGCCTGCCCGTTCGGGTCCGGCGAGCGGATGTACCGCACGGGCGACCTCGCCAGGTGGACCTCTGACGGGCAGGTGGTGTTCGCGGGTCGGGCCGATGGACAGGTGAAGGTGCGCGGCTTCCGGATCGAACCCGGCGAGGTCGAAGCGGCGTTGCTGGCGCATCCGCAGGTGTCCCAGACCGCGGTGATCGCGCGCGAGGACAACCCGGGGGACAGGCGCCTGGTGGCCTACGTGGTGGGCGATGAGGTGGACCTGGGGATCCTCCGGGAGTTCGTGGGCGGCCGGTTGCCGGAGTACATGGTGCCGTCGGCGATCGTGGTCCTGGAGACCCTGCCGCTGACCGGCAACGGGAAGCTCGACCGCCGGGCGCTGCCCGCACCCGACTACTCGGGTACGGACGAGCCCGGCGGCGGCCGCAACCCCGCCACCGCGCTGGAGAACCTGGTGAGCGAGGCGTTCGCCGAAGTGCTCGGCGTGACCTCGGTACGGGTCGACGACGACTTCTTCCGCCTCGGCGGGCACTCGCTGCTCGCCGTCACGCTGGTCACGCGACTGGCGGAGAAGGGCGTGGCCATCTCGGTCCGCGACGTGTTCGCCGCACCCACCGTCGCCGGCATCGTCAACCAGCTCGGCCTCGCCTCACTGGGCGACTCGCTGGGCCGGTTGCTGACCATCCGCGCCGACGGCGACCAGGCACCGTTCTTCTGCGTCCACCCCGGTGCCGGCCTGAGCTGGTGCTACCGGCCGCTGGCGCGGTTCATGCCGGACGGCATCCCGATCTACGGACTGCAGGCCGCCGGCCTGGACGGCGGGAGCGAACCGGCCCGCGACGTGACCGCGATGGCCGCCGACTACATCGAGCAGATCCGCGCGGTCCAGCCCACCGGCCCGTACCACCTGCTTGGTTTCTCCTTCGGCGGGATCCCGGTGCACGAGATCGCGGTGCAACTGCAGGCTGCGGGCCAGACCGTCGGCGCCCTGGTCATCCTGGACTCGTTCCCGTTCGTCCAGTCCGACGGGGAACCCGACCACGACGACGATCGCCCGACACCGGAGGTGGACCCGGCGATCGACCTGAAGCGCACCGCCGACCGGTTCCGCGGTGAGGTGGGCGAGATCCTCGGTGGCATCTCCGACGAGGAGCTGCTGCTCATCGCGCGGATCTTCCACAACAACACGGCGCTGCGCCGGGCACACCGGCCCGGCGTCTACGACGGTGACGTGCTGCTGCTGTCCGCCGGGGTCCGCAAGCAGGACACGTCGCCGGACGCCAGCGCCTGGCAGCCACACGTACTCGGTGAGATCACCGAGGTCAGCCTGCCCTGCCGGCACACCGACATGATGCAGCCCGACATGCTGCGCCAGGCCTGGGCAGCTATCGCGGACTGGCTGGCAGCGGCGGGACAGCGGTGAGGGCGGGCAGGGCCACGGTGACCGACAGCCCGCCGTCCGGGTTGGCCGTGGTCCGCACGCCGCCGCCATGGGCGCGGGCGATGGCGGCCACGATGGACAGGCCGAGGCCGGCACCGTCGGCCGACCCGGTCCGGTCCGGGTGCAGTCGGCGGAACGGCTCGAACAGCTCGCCGATCCGGTCCTCGGGCACCTGCGGTCCGGTGTTGCAGACCACCAGCATCGCGTGCGGCGACAACTCGATCAGGACGTGCCCGCCGGGGTAGTTGTGCCGGATCGCGTTGTGCACCAGGTTGGCGATCAGCCGGGTGAGCATCACCTCGTCACCGGCCACGGTGGACTGGTGCGTCGCGGCGGTGATGGTGACGCCGGCGCGCTCGGCGATTGGTCGGTGATCCTCCAGGACCTGCTCCACCGCGGCGGTGAGGTCCACCGGGGTCCGCTCGTCGGGGCCGCGCTCGCCCTGCGCGAGGGCGAGCAGGCCCTCGATGAGCCGTTCCGACCGTTGGGTGTTGCGCAGCAGCTCGGACCGGATCCGGGCGAGCTTCGCCGGGCTGGGGTCGGCCAGGCCGACCTCGATCGCGGTGCGCTGGATGGCCAATGGCGTACGCAGCTCGTGTGAGGCGTTGGCGACGAAGCGCCGCTGGCTCGCGATGGCGTCCGCCAACCGGTCGAGCATGGCGTCGAACGTGTCGGCGAGCTCCTTGAGCTCGTCCTGTGGTCCGTTGAGCGCGATCCGCTCGTGCAGGTTGGACAGCGACAGCCGGCGTGCGGTGTCGGTGATGCGGTGCAGCGGCCGCAGTATCCGTCCGGTGAGCCACCAGCACACCGTGAACGCCAGGATGGCGACCGCGCCGATGGCGATCAGCGTGATGATCCGCTGCGAGCTCGTCAGGGTCTGCTGCAGGTCGGCGCGGCCGTCGGCGACGGAGAGCGTCGACCCGTCGGGGAACGGGATGTCACCCACCCGCTGGGTGAGTATCCGCAGTTGCAGCTGCTGGACCACGATCAGCACCGCGGACGTGACGACGGTGAACAACCCGCCGTAGAGCAGGGTCATCCGGGCCTTCACCGAGCCCCGGCCGATCGATGTCAGGCGTGGCATTCTCACAGTCGGTACCCGCTTCCCGGCACGGTGACGATGATGGGCGGATCGCCGAGTTTGGCCCGCAGCTTGCTCATGGTCACTTTGACCACCGTGGTGAACGGGTCGACGTGCTCGTCCCAGGCCCGTTCCAGCAACTGCTCGGTACTGATGATCGTGCCCCGGGCCTGCATGAGCACCTCCAGCACGGCGTACTCCTTGCGGGAGAGCGGCACCTCGCGACCGTCGCGGTACACCTGCCGGCTGGCGGTGTCCATGGTGATGCCGGCACGTTCCAGCACCGGGGGTAGTGGAGGTAGGGACCGCCGGCCGAGCGCGCGGATGCGGGCCACCAGTTCGTCGAAGGCGAACGGTTTGGCCAGGTAGTCATCGGCGCCCATGTTGAGCCCGGCGACCCGGTCCCCGATCCCGGCCGAGGCGGTCAGCATCAGGATGCGCAGTGGCTGGCTCTGCTGGGCCAGTTCGCGGCAGATGTCGTCGCCGTGCACCGCGGGCAGGTCCCGGTCCAGCACCAGGACGTCATAGTCGTTGACCGCGAGCCGTTCCAGCGCGGCGGCGCCGTCGTAGGCGACGTCGACCGCCATCGCGTGCTCGCGCAGTCCTTCAGCCACCAGGTCGGCGAGGAAGCGTTCGTCTTCGGCCAGCAGAATCCGCATGCCTCCCATTGCAGCAGATCTGCGGTTAAGCGGCGGTTATCGCCAACAGGCGGGCGTCACCACCGCACTGCGAGCCGGGACAGACCGCGGGTGGCCAGGCCTTCCTTCCACACCACGACCGGGTCCGGGCCGGCGGCCAGGCGCAGGGTCGGGAACCGGTGCAGCAGGCGTTCGACCGCGATCTGTACCTGCAACCGGGCCAGCGGCGCGCCCGGGCAGCGGTGCGGTCCGTGGCCGAAGGTGAGGTGCCCCGGCTGTGGCGCCGTCGGGTCGATGAAGACCTTGCTGTCCCGGTTCGCGTCGAGCAGGGAGACAACCACGCCTTCACCGGCCTGGACGGTGACCTCGCCCAGTGTCACCGTCTCCAGCGCGATCCGGGAGAAGCTCAGCGGCGTGGACGGGCTCAGGCGAAGGGACTCCTCGACGAACGCGGTCACGCTGTCCGGGCGTTCACTCATGTCGGTCAGCAGCATCAGCACCGACAGGCCGATCTGGCCCACCGTGGTCTCGTATCCGGCCATCAGCAGGGCCAGACCCATCGTGATGAGCTCGGCCGCGGACAGCTCGCCCCGTCCGTGCGCCGCGATCAGGGTACTGATCAGGTCCTCGCCGGGCTCCTGCCGCTTGCGCTCGATCAGCTGGGCCATATAGCGGGTGAGCTCCAGACGGTTGCGCGCCTTCTCCCGCGGGCTGCTGGCGGAGATGTCGAACAGCACCTCGACCCAGTCCCGGAACCGACCGCTGTCCCCGGTCGGGACACCGAGCAGCGAGCACAGCACCGACAGCGGCAGCGGTGCGGCGAGCCCGCCGATCAGGTCGGCGCCCGGCCCGTACGCCGCGATCGCGTCCAGGTGTCGGTCGACCGACTGCTCGATCTTCGGGGCCATGGTGGCGACCTTGCCGGTGGTGAAGCTGCCGGCGATGATGCGGCGCAGGCGGGCGTGGTCGGCGCCGTCCATGCTCATGATCGAGTCGGCCACCGGCTGGGCGTCGTTCGTCTGCGGGGCGTGCGGCTTGACCGCCTCCGCCCGGCTGAACCGCTTGTCCGTCAGCACCAGGCGCGCCAGCGCGTAGTCGCGCACCAGCCACATCTTGTCGCCGACCGGCGTCACGACCGCAACGACGTCGCCGGACCGGTGGTGTAACAGCGCCGGGAGTGGACCCAGTTGGTCGTGACTCATCTGTCTGGGCCTTTCAGTCGGACATCGCCACCAGGACGCGGCGGCTGCCCTCGAACGGGCGCCGGCCGTGCGCGACGAGCACGTTGTCGATCAGCAGCAGGTCGCCGGGCCGCCAATCCACGTCGACCGCGTTGGCCAGGCCACGCTGCTGGATCTGCTCGATGTAGGCGTCCGGGATCGGGCTGCCGTCGGTGAACGTCACGTACTGCGGGAACTCCTCCGGGGAGAGGATGTCGTACAGCTCGGATGAGGTCTCGTCGCCGAGGCCGGCCGGATGCCACTGGTCGGCCTGGTTGAACCAGACCTCCACGCCGGTGACCGGGTGCTTCACGGTCGCCGGGCGGTCCTGGGTGACCCGGATGCCGTCCGGACCCCACTCCCACGTGGCCTGCGCGCCTTCGAGGTAGGACTCCACCGCGGCACGGTCGTCCGTCTCGAACGTGTCCTGCCAGCTCTTGCCGAAGCCGTACCCGTCGTGCAGGTTCTGGATGTAGCGCACGCCGCCGGCGAACGCGTCGCGCACCTCCGCGTCGAGCGAGTTCAACCACAACTCGCCGTCGAGTACCGGGGTCGCGCCGCCCTGCTGGGCCGCCCGTTCGCAGTAGAAGGCGAGCCGGGCCGGCCATCGGCGGGCGTAGTTCAGCTCGTTGTGCATAGAGATGGTGAAGGCCGGCGGGTATTCGGTCGAGGTGTACAGGTTGCCCTGCACCCGGGTGCGGGGCGAGTTGCCGTGCACGTAGGGCAGCCGGTTCGGCACCACCTGGTCCAGTACCGGGTCGATGGACTCGGCCGCGACATTGAAGTCCCGGAAGATGAGCGCCCGGTGCTCGACCAGGAGCTCGGTCAGCCGGTCGCCCCCCAGGTCGGCGAGCCAGCCGGCGAGGTCGCGGGTGCCGGCGGCTTCGCTGGTGAATTCATGCGGCGCCCAGGCATTTCCACCGCCCGTGCTCAACTCGTCCATGGTGTCCCCAACTCCGCGGGTGCTTGGTAGGAATGCGCGGCGGTTGTGCGCGCCGACTCGTCCGGCTCATGATGCGACACGGCCCCACTGTCCAAAAGGGCTGTCCAACTGCCGCACCGCAACGGTTGTACAGGTTGGTGGCGACACCATCGCGCACACCGGACCCCGTCGTTATGGTTGCGCCGAACTGCATGTCCATGACGCGTGTCGATTCGTCATGTGTGACAGCGGACGTCGTGCAATGCCAATTGGCCGGACTGGGGAACGCGGATGGTCATACTCGACGGCGGGCTTCGGGAACTGACAACCGGCCAGGTCGGTGTCTGGAACGCCCAGCAGCTCTCGCCGGACAGCGTCGCTTACAACATCAATACCCACTTCGAGATCCACGGTGCGTTGGACGTGGATCTCTTCGTCGAGGCGCTGCGGCGGGCGGTGGCCGAAGCCGAGGCGTACCGGCTGCGGGTGCGCGTCGTGGACGGGGTGCCGTGGCAGTTCGTCGGTGACGCCGACAGCTGTCCGATCCACGTCATCGACGTCAGCGCGGAGGCGGATCCGCAGGCCAGTGCCGAGGAGTGGATGCGCCGCGACGCGGCCCGGGTGCTGAACCTCACCCGGGACCCGCTGGCGGTCCAGGCCGTCTTCCTCCTCGGGCCAGAGCGATTCTTCTGGTACCAGCGGGTGCATCACCTGATCGTCGACGGCTACAGCACAGCGGTGTTCGGTGCCGTGGTGGCCCGCCACTACACCGCACTGCGCGAGCGCCGGGAGTCCGCCGGCGACGCGCTCGGGCCGGTGTCGCTGCTGCTCGACGCCGATGCGGCGTACCGAAATTCGGATCGTTTCGAGCGCGACCGGGAGTTCTGGCGCACCTCGCTGTCGGACCTGCCGGCTGACTCCCGACCCCGGCAGCGTGCCCGGTGGTCGTCGGAGGCCACCGAACGCCTGACCCTGCCGATCGGTCCGCAGCGGTCGGCTGCCGTCCGGGCCGCCGCCGAGCGTTTGCGGGTCAGCACGTCCGAACTGGCTATCGCCGCCGCCGCTGTGTACCGGTACCGGGTCAGCGGCGTGCGCGATGTCGTGCTGGCCGTCACCGTGACCGGGCGGACCGATGCCTGGGCCTTCGACGCGGTCGGCATGACGGCCACCATGATGCCGCTGCACGTACCGATCGATCCCGCCGCGACCGGAGTGGACACGGTCCGCCAGACCGCCCGGGCGGTCCGGTCGGGACTGCGCCATCAGGGGTACCGCTATGAGGATGTGGTCCGTGACCTGAAGCTCGTCGACGGCGGCCCGTTGTTCGGTCTGAAGGTCAACGCCATGCCGTTGACCAGTCTCCGCTTCGGCGACTGTGTCGCGGTGTCCCGGGCGGTCTCCATCGGCCCCGTCGAGGATCAGGTCATCAACGTTTACGACCGCGATGACGAGGGCGGCATCCAGATCGACGTCGGGGTGAACCGCGACCTGCCCGACGCGGTGCCGGCGCAGGTGGTGGCCGAGCGGTTCGTCCGGGTGCTGGACGCGCTGACGGCCGATCCGCAGCGTCGGGTGCGATCGGTGGAGCTGCTCACCGCCGCCGACCGCGCGCTCGTGGTGGAGCGGTGGAACGACACCGCGGCTGCCGGCCTGGACGTGCCGGTCATCGGTCTGTTCGAGCGGCAGGTGGCGGTCTCACCGGACGCGATCGCCCTGGTGGCCGACGGCATCGAGTTGACGTACGCACAGGTCGACGCGCGCGCGAGCCGGCTTGCCGGGTACCTGCGTGAGCTGGGGGTGGGCCCGGAGTCGGTGGTCGGACTGTCGCTGCCACACGGCGTAGAGATGATCACCGCGATTCTGGCGGTATGGAAGACCGGCGGGGCCTACCTGCCCATTGACGGTCGGCTGCCGGTGGAGCGGATCGCGTTCATGCTGACCGACTGTCGGGCGCAGGTGGTGGTCGGCGTCCAGGACACGGTGGGCGATCTGCCGGCGGGTCGGCGGGTGCGGATGGTGGCGGTGGACGATCCGTTCACCGAGGCGTTGCTGACCGGCTATCCGGACGCGGCGCTGCCATCGTCGGTACCCCCGGCCGGCCTGGCGTATGTGATGTACACGTCGGGTTCGACGGGTGCGCCCAAGGGCGTGGCCATCACGCACGGATCCCTGGCGAACTATGTGGGTTCGGTGTCGGGTCGGTTGGGTTGGGATCAGCCGGGGGCGCGGTATGCGCTGTTGCAGCCGCAGGTCACCGACCTGGGCAACACGGTGTTGTTCGCCAGCCTGAGCACCGGCGGTCAGCTGCACGTGCTGGGCGCCGACGCGGTGGTGGATCCCGAGGTGGTGGCCGGATATCTGGCCGGGCACCGGATCGACGGGTTCAAGGTGGTGCCCTCGCACCTGGCCGCGTTGTCAGCGGCCGTCGGTGTCGAGCGGCTGGTGCCGGCGGGGACGGTGGTGCTCGGTGGTGAGGCCGCGCCGGTGTCGTTGGTACGGGACCTGGTGGCGGCTGCCGGGGATCGGCGGGTGTTCAACCACTACGGGCCGACCGAG
>NZ_BAAALT010000068.1:0-12728 GCF_039528515.1 Luedemannella flava | reverse complement strand
CGCGGCTGGGCGGTCCGCCCCGCGACCGGGCGGCGGTGCTCGCGGCCCACGCCCGCGCGCTGCCGGGCCTGCGGGCCGCACGGGTTCCGACGATCACCCCGCTGCCCCCGTTGACGCTGGACATCAGGTGGCGCCCGCGCGGGGTCGGCGGCGCGGAGCGTGACGGCGAGACGCGCGCCTCCGACCCGGTCCCGGCCGACCACCTCCTGGGCACCGACCTGCCCGTCGCCCCCTCACCCGACCCGGACACCCCGCCCGCCAACTGACCCCGCCCGTGCGCGACCGGAGCAGGTCGACGTTTGGACCGTCAGGCAGGTAACTTCGCGCTGAGTTCCAGGCGTAACGGTCCAAATCACCGGACCCGGGCCGGGCGCCCTGGAGGCGCCAAAATGGCGGCAGTGTGTGGCCGTTGACCAGGGCCGGCGGCCTATTTTCGAGTCAACGTCGGCGGATCGTGGGGCGGTCTACTCCGGGCGTGGCCGCGGGATCGCGGGGGGCGGTGGGGGATTGAGCGTGCCGCTAGGCTGTGGCGATGAATGATCTCCTTGTGTGGGTCGATTGCGAGATGACGGGGCTCGACCTTGGCAAGGATGTGCTGATCGAGGTCGCCGCCCTGGTCACCGACGCCGACCTCAACGTCCTCGGGGACGGCGTCGACGTCGTCATCCACACCGACGAGACCGCGCTCGGCAGCATGATCGAGGTCGTCCGTGAGATGCACGACAAGTCGGGCCTCACCGACGAGGTGCGGGCGTCGACGGTCACCCTCCGCGATGCCGAAGACATGATCATGGAGTACGTCACGGCGTACGTGAAGGAGCCGCGCACCGCCCCGCTGTGCGGCAACTCGATCGCCACCGACCGGGGTTTCCTGGCGCGCGACATGCCCCGTCTGGACAACCACCTGCACTACCGCATGATCGACGTCTCGTCGATCAAGGAGCTGACCCGGCGCTGGTTCCCCCGGACGTATTTCGGGCAGCCGCAGAAGGGCCTGGCCCACCGGGCGCTGGCCGACATCCGCGAGAGCATCCGCGAGCTGGAGTACTACCGCCGCACGGTCTTCGTCCCCCCGCCGGGCCCGGACATCGACACCGCGCGCGGGATCGCGGCCCAGGTCGTGGGTGATCACCCCGTCGCCTGAACCGACCCGATCGGGGGTCGTGCGGACGCGCGGGAAACCCGGTGGTGGCATCCCCGGGCCGGGTGGCTATCATTGTCGGGCACCGTCCGGGAGCATCAGGCCGGCGGAGCGATGGTGGCTGTAGCTCAGCTGGTAGAGCACTGGGTTGTGGTCCCAGGTGTCGGGGGTTCGAGCCCCCTCAGTCACCCCACCACAAGTTCGGCCCCGGTCGCCTGACCGGGGCCGAACTTGTGCCGTCGGGCATCAGTTGGCGATGGCGATCCACGTGCCGCAGCCGATGGTCCGGAAGACCCGGTCGGACTGCTTGATCGTCACGACGACCTTGTCGCCCGGAGGGGCGATGCCGCTGTCGAGCACCGAGGCGGCGCTGCCGTCGTCGGCGTCGGCCCGCTCCCAGGTGCAGCCCGGCGAGTCGGCCGGGACCGTCGCGGCGAAGGTGCCGTAGTCGATGTCGTCGCCCACGATCCACTGGCCGTCGCCGATCAGGTGGCCGTCGGCGGTGGTCCGCTCGTCGCCGGCGGGCGCGCCGCCGTCCAGGCTCTCGGTGGCCGCGACCTCGTCGGCGGCCGCCGGGGCCGCGTCCTGGCCGATGGTGCGGTCGAGGAAGGCCGCCCCCGCGCCGCAGAGCAGTGCGACGATCAGGCCGCTGACGACCAGGGCGGCCGTGCTCCGGCGGGACATCACGTCCCGGTGCTCGGCGGGCGGCGCTTCGACCGGCGCCTCGGCGTCGACGGGGTCCGTCATGTCCGGGGTCGGCTGGTCCGTGGGGCTGACTGTGGGTTGCGCTGACACCACCCTAGTCTGCGGCACGATGCCGCCAGCGTCACCGTACGTCCGGCTGACTTCGACGATCGTCGCACTGACGGTGCGTCCGTCCCGGTCACGGACCACGCCGTAAGGCCAGGTCAGTGGGCACGGGAAGGGCGCTGCCGCGCACATACGTCGGCCAGGACTGGTCCCAGGCGGTCCACCCGTTGCCGGGTTCGACGTGGGTCCCGGTCCCGTGTACGACGACCGGGTCGCCCACCCGGGTCACCCCGAACAGCCACTCCGCGTCGTCCCGGGAGAGGTTCACGCAGCCGTGCGAGACGTTGCGCCGGCCCTGGTCGGCGACGGACCAGGGGGCCGCGTGGATGAACTCGCCGCGCCAGGTGAGCCGCTGGGCGTAGTTGATGCGGATCCGGTAACCGCCCGGGCCCTCGCGGCGGGTGTCGAACACCGTCGCGTACTCCTTGCTCATGATCACGAGATGGCCGCTGGACGAGGGGGTGCCGCGTCTGCCGAGGCTGACGGGCATCGAGCGGAGCAGGTGCCGGCCCCGGTAGACGCGCATCCGTTTGGTCGCGTTGTCCACGTCGAGGACGACGGCGCGCCCGATGTGGACGGTCGCCCGTCGGTCGGTGTCGCCGTAGCGGCCGTGACCCGTCGGCTGCCCGCCCAGCGCCGTCCGCACGGTGAGCCGCGTGCCCGGCCGCCGGTGACGGCGATCCCGATCTCGGTGGACACGGGCAGGCGGGCGGCCCCGTCGCGCGGGGTGATGGTCAGGTCGGGCGCCGGCGGCGCGGCCGGGACCCGGGCGGCGACGGCCGTCGCGTCCGGCGGCGTGTCGCACGCCGCGAGGCCCGCCACGGCCAGCGTCAGGAGCGCGCCGACGAGGCGGGCCACTCGCACCATGGGCTCATAGTGCGGTATGTACCGTTTCTTCTGCAGTGGTTCCGGTCGACGCGCCGATGGCCGCGCGGGTCCACTCGGTGACCTTGCGCTCGGCGACGAACGACATCACCGGCACCGTCCCCGCGAGCAGGACCAGGATCGTGCGGCCCGGCGTCCACCGGCTGCGCACCGCCAGGTCGAACGCGACCGCGAGGTAGGCCATGTAGAGGAAGCCGTGCAGCGGGCCGACCGTGGCCACGAGGATCGGCTCGTCGAACGCGTACTTGAGCGGCATCGCGACGAACGTGAGGACGATCAGCAGCACGCCGACCACGTAGGCGGCGACGCGGAAGCGGGTCAGCGCCCCGTCCAGGCGTGGGTTCATCAGGTTCTCCCGGGATAGTCCGTGGCGGACGCGTGGGGGTTCGCGTTGAGCCAGGCCAGATAGTCGTTGTACGCGGCCAGTTCGGGGTCGTCGGAGTCGTCGTAGGCGGCCTGGGACCGCTGGCGCGCGGGCCGTCGCGGCGCCGCGGCCTGCCCGGCGTCGGGCGCGGCGGCGGGCGGCGGGCCGGCCAGGGCGCGGCGGACCTCGCGCAGCCACACGTAGACCACGAAGCCGGCGAAGACCGGCCACTCCACGGCGTACGCGTAGCTGAGGAGGTTGCCGCCGATCGCCCGGCTGATCTGCCACCAGCCCAGCCCGAGAAAAATTGTTACCAAGATCAGCATGGCCGCGTGCCGGGCTATCCAGCCGGGGGTCCAGAGCACGCGCACGCCGCCGAGAGTAACCGCGCCGCCCCGCGATGTTCCTGGCAGGGCGATGTGCGGTGGCCCGGGCAACGTTCCTTACTGGTTACTCAACCGACGCCGCGCCGACGATCGGATGTCTGCGCAGGTCGTAACGGCGAGCCCGGTTCGTATAACCGGGCACTAGCGTCACGGCGCTCACAACCGTATGCTGCTAATCGCTGGGCCGGCATCTTCCCCCGTGGATGCCGGCCCAGCTTTTGTATGCAGGGCGTTTACGCTGCACACGGCGGGATACAGGCACGACAGGGGGCGCACGTGGGTGGGGCGGACCAGGGCATCAACCCGTTGACCGGCCAGTCAGTTGGCGCTCCGGTGCCGCACACGGATTCCGCGGGCGTGGCCGCCGCGACGACCGCGGCCCGCGCCGCCGCCCCGGCCTGGGCCGCGCTGACCCCGCCGCGACGTGCCGACATACTCGACGC
The DNA here is from genome assembly GCF_039528515.1 of Luedemannella flava. Taxonomy (NCBI): domain Bacteria; kingdom Bacillati; phylum Actinomycetota; class Actinomycetes; order Micromonosporales; family Micromonosporaceae; genus Luedemannella; species Luedemannella flava. The sequence continues at coordinate 8,699 of NZ_BAAALT010000068.1, read as the reverse complement.
GGTGGCCGCGGCGATCGAGGCCGCCCGTGCCGACCTGGTGCCCCTCGCCGACGCCGAGACGGCCCTGGGCGAGGCGCGCCTGACCGGCGAGCTCACCCGCACCCGGGTGCAGTGGGAGATGTTCGCGGCCGCGCTGCGCGAGGGCTCCCACCTCGACGTCGTCATCGACCCGGCGGACCCGGACGCGCTGCCCGCGCCGCGCCCCGACCTACGTCGCATGATGGTCCCGCTGGGCCCCGTCGCGGTGTACGCCGCCAGTAATTTTCCGTTCGCGTTCTCCGTCCCCGGCGGCGACACGGTCAGCGCCCTGGCGGCCGGCTGCCCGGTCGTCGTGAAGGCCCACCCGGCCCACCCCGGCGTCTCCGCCCGGGTGGCGGAGGTGATCGCGGGCGCGCTGCGCGACGCGGGCGCCCCCGACGGCGTGTTCTCCGTCGTGTACGGGTTCGAGGCCGGTCGCGTGCTGGTGACCGACCCGGCGATCACGGCCGCCGCCTTCACCGGCTCGATCGCCGGTGGCCGCGCGCTGTTCGACCTCGCCGCCGGCCGGCCCGACCCGATCCCGTTCTACGGCGAGCTGGGCTCGCTGAACCCGACCGTGGTGACCGCCGCCGCGATCGCCGCGCGCGGTGACGAGCTGGTGCGCGGCTTCGTCGGCTCGATGACGCTGGGCGCCGGCCAGTTCTGCACGAAGCCCGGCCTGCTGTTCCTGCCCGCCGGCCACGGCCTCGACGAGCGGCTCGCCGCCGCCGTCGGCGCGGCGACGGTCGGCCCGCTGCTGGACGAGCGGATCGCGGCCGGCTACCTGCGCGCCACCGACGGGCTCGCGGAGGTCCCCGGCGTGCGCCCGGTCGCGGTCGGCGACGCCGTCGACGCCGCGGGCTGGCACGTCCCCGTCCGCCTGTACGCGGTGTCGGCGGCCGACGTCACGGCCAACGCCGACGCGGCGCTGCACGAGTGCTTCGGCCCGGCCGGCCTGATCGTCGAGTACGCCGACGACGCGGACCTGCTGGCCGCCCTGGGGGCCGTCCCCGGCGCCCTGACGGCGACCGTGCACGCCGAGCCGGACGACGCGCTGGTGCCCACCCTGCTGGACTTCATGGCGGCCCGCGCGGGCCGGGTGATCTGGGGCGGCTGGCCCACGGGCGTCGCGGTGACCTGGGCGATGCAGCACGGCGGCCCGTGGCCGGCGACGACCTCGCCCCTGCACACCTCGGTCGGCGTCACCGCGATCCGCCGGTTCCTGCGCCCCGTCGTCTACCAGGGCGTGCCGGACGCGCTCCTGCCGCCGGCGTTGCGGGACGCGAACCCGTGGAGCCTGCCCCGCCGTGTCAACGGCGAAATGACCGCATAGTCCCTTTAGTGCGCGCACGATAGGAATGTGCCCAGGGCGAACCAGCCGTTCGTGGTCGCCGCGCCCGGCCATCCGGGCTCGGTGCTCCTGGTCGCCGGCTCCGCCGCCCTCGGCGGGTTCCTGTTCGGCTACGACACGGCCGTCATCAACGGCACCGTCGACGCCGTCCGCGAGGAGTTCGGCATGTCCGAGAACGGGATCGGCGCCGTGGTGGCGTCGGCCCTGCTCGGGTGCGCGGTCGGCGCCTGGTTCGCCGGGCCGCTCGCCGACCGGTGGGGCCGCATCCGGGTCATGCTGCTCGCCGCCGTCATCTTCGCGGTCACCTCGGTCGCCTCGGCCCTCGCCTGGGGCCCGGTCAGCCTGCTGGCCTTCCGGCTGCTGGGCGGGCTCGCCATCGGCGCGGCGAGCGTGATCGCGCCGGCGTACATCGCGGAGATCTCCCCGGCCGCGCTGCGCGGCCGGCTCGGCTCGCTGCAGCAGCTCGCGATCGTCACGGGCATCTTCGCCTCGCTGCTCGTCGACTACCTGCTGGCCAGGGCGGCCGGCGGGGCCGCGGAGGAGGTGCCGTGGGGCGGAACCGCGTGGCGGTGGATGTTCGCCTCGGCGGCGCTGCCGGCCGTCGTCTACGGCGTACTCGCGTTGCGGATCCCCGAGTCGCCCCGCTACCTCGTGCGGCGCGCGCGCCTCGCGGAGGCCCGGCAGGTGCTGCAACGCTTCGTCGGCGGCGACGTCGACCAGAAGATCCGCGAGATCGGGCAGTCTCTCGCCGGCGGCGCCGAGGACGTGCGCCTGCGCGACCTGCGCGGCCCGCGGCTGGGCCTGCTGCCGATCGTCTGGGTCGGCATCCTGCTCTCGGTCTTCCAGCAGTTCGTCGGCATCAACGTGATCTTCTACTACTCGTCGTCGCTGTGGCACTCCGTCGGCTTCACCGAGTCGGACTCGCTGCTCATCAGCACGATCACGAGTGTCACGAACATCGTGACGACGCTCGTGGCGATCGCTCTCGTCGACCGGATCGGGCGCAGGCCCCTGCTGCTGGTGGGCGCCGCCGGCATGGTCCTCACGCTCGGCACCATGGCGTACTGCTTCAGTACGGCGACGGGCAGCGGCAAGAACCTCGTCCTGGAGCCCAGCGTCGGCACCGTGGCCCTCATCGCCGCGAACCTGTACGTCTTCGCGTTCGGTCTGAGCTGGGGACCCGTCGTCTGGGTGATGCTGGGCGAGATGTTCAACAACCGCATCCGCGCGACCGCGCTCGCCGTGGCGGCCGCCGCGCAGTGGCTGGCCAACTGGGCCATCACCGTCTCGTTCCCAAAGCTGGCCGGGATCGGCCTCCAGTTCGCCTACGGGCTGTACACCGCCTTCGCGGTGCTCGCACTGATCTTCGTCTGGCGCGCCGTGCGGGAGACGAAGGGGCGCGAACTGGAGGACATGTGACCGGCCGGCCGGTTGACGTGATCAATGGGCCGGATCCCCACATACTGTCCTGATGCGTATGCTGAGCAGCCCTGTCGGGCACGACCTGACCTACGCCGACGTGTTCATGGTGCCGTCGCGCTCCGCTGTCGAGTCGCGCATCGACGTCGACCTGTCCACCCGCGACGGCACGGGCACGACCATCCCGATCGTGGTGGCGAACATGACGGCGGTCGCCGGCCGGCGGATGGCCGAGACGATCGCCCGCCGCGGCGGCATCGCGATCATCCCGCAGGACATCCCGACCGACGTCGTCGCCGACGTGATCTCGTGGGTGAAGCACCGGCACGTCCTCTACGACACCCCGCTGGCGCTCGGGCCGGCCGACACGGTCTCCGACGCGCTCGCCCTGCTGCCCAAACGCGCCCACGGCGCCGTCATCGTCGTGGAGGCCAACCAGCCGGTCGGGGTCGTCACCGAGGCCGACTGCGCGGGCGTCGACCGGTTCACCCAGCTCGGCCGCGTCATGTCGCGGCGGCTGCTCACGCTGCCGGCCGGCGTGAACCCCAAGGAGGCGTTCGAGCTGCTCGCCGACGGTCACCACCGCCTCGGCCCGGTCGTCGACCAGCGCGGCGACCTGGTCGGCATCCTCACCCGCACCGGCGCGCTGCGCGCGACGCTGTACGAGCCCGCCCTCGACGCGCAGGGGCGGCTGCGCATCGGCGCGGCCGTCGGCATCTCGGGCGACCCGGCCGCGCGCGCCGACAAGCTGCTCGCCGCCGGCGCCGACGTGCTCGTCGTGGACACCGCGCACGGGCACCAGGAGCGGATGCTGGCCGCTGTCGCGGCCGTGCGCGCCCTGAAGCCGTCCGTCCCGGTGGCCGCCGGCAACGTGGTGACCGCCGAGGGGACGCGCGACATCGTGGCCGCCGGCGCCGACATCGTGAAGGTCGGCGTCGGGCCCGGCGCCATGTGCACGACCCGGATGATGACCGGCGTCGGCCGGCCGCAGTTCTCGGCCGTGCTGGAGTGCTCGCGGACGGCCCGCGAGCTGGGCGCGCACGTGTGGGCCGACGGCGGCGTGCGCTACCCCCGCGACGTGGCCCTCGCCCTGGCCGCCGGGGCGGCCAACGTGATGGTGGGCTCCTGGTTCGCCGGCACGTACGAGTCGCCCGGCGACATGCAGCGCGACGCCGACGGCCGGCTGTTCAAGGAGAACTTCGGCATGGCGTCGGCGCGCGCGGTGAGCCACCGCACCGTCGACGAGTCGGCGTTCGACCGGGCCCGCAAGGGCCTGTTCGAGGAGGGCATCTCCACCTCGAAGATGTACCTCGACCGCCAGCGCCCCGGCGTGGAGGACATCGTCGACGCCATCGTGGCCGGCGTGCGCAGCGCCTGCACGTACGCGGGCGCCACGACGATCGCGGAGCTGCACGAACGGGCGGTCGTCGGGTTGCAGAGCCCGGCCGGCTATACCGAGGGCATGCCCCTGCACAGCAGCTGGTGACCCGGGTGGGCACGAGAAGAGCCGCGCGGGCGCTCGCCGCCGCGGCGTACTCCCTGATGTTTGTCGTCGGCGTGGGCGCGGCGACCGGCCCGCCACGGGAGCCCGTCGGGCACTACCTGGTCGTGCTGAAGGACAACGCCGCGACCACCGACGTGGGCGCGGCCGCGCGGCGGCTCACCGCCCGCTGCGGCGGTCAGGTGCGTCAGGTGTACGCCGCGGCGCTGCGCGGGTTCGCCCTCGCCGGCAGCGCGGCGCAGGCCCGGCGCATCGGCGCGGATCCCCTGGTCGCCTCGGTGGAGGTGGACCAGCCCGTCCAGGTGCACGACACCGACATGGAGGTCGTCCAGCAGGCGCCGCCGTCGTGGGGCCTGGACCGGATCGACCAGCGCCGGCTGCCGCTCGACGGCGCGTACCGGTACCACGCGGCGGGCGCCGGGGTGCACGTCTACGTGATGGACACCGGCATCCGGCGCGACCACGTGGAGTTCGGCGGCCGGGCGGTGCCCGGGCTCGACCTGGTCACCAACGACCCGTTCAGTGCCGTCGCGACAGCCGAGCCGGAGAAGTACCCGGCCGACTGCAACGGGCACGGCACGCACGTCGCGGGCATCATCGGGGGAGCCCGGTACGGGCTGGCCAAGCAGGCCACGCTCGTCGACGTCCGCGTGCTCAACTGCGCCGGCGGGGGGTCCGTCGCGCGGGTCGTGGCGGCGCTCAACTGGGTGAGCGAGCACGCCGTGCGCCCGGCGGTGGCGAACCTGAGCTTCGGCGGGCTGGTCAGCCCGGCGCTGGACCGGGCCGTGGCGGGCGCGGTGGCCTCGGGGATCACCTACACGGTCGCGGCGGGCAACCTCGGCGACGACGCGTGCCAGCACAGCCCGGCCCGGGTCCCGTCGGTGATCACCGTGGGCGCCACCGGGCCGGCCGACGACGTCGGCATCTACTCGGCCCGGGGGCCGTGCGTGGACCTGTTCGCGCCCGGCTCGATGATCACGTCAGCCTGGTCGGGCGGCGCGAACGCGCAGGCCACGGTCAGCGGCACGTCCGCCGCGTCGCCGTACGTGGCCGGCGCGGCCGCGGTGCTGCTCGGCCAGCATCCCGCGTGGACGCCCGGGCGGGTGCAGGCCAGGCTCCTCGCCCGCGCCACGCGTGGCGTCGTGTGGCCGCACGAGGACGGGTCGCCCGACGCATTGCTGTATGTGAGCGGTTCGCGCCCCACCGTAAGGTCACTTTCGGGCGCCGAGCGGATGAATCGACGGTGAACAACGGCTGTCGATCAGTGCCGCGCGGGTGACGCGCATCGCAATCTCCACCAGCCTACTAGGGCTTATGCGTTATGCTGAGCCCCATGCGTGCTCACCCGTCGATGCCGGCCGGTCTCTCCTCCGCCGTTCGTGGGCCGCTCTTTCGTTCCAGCCGTCACCGTGTCGGGCGTGGCCGTTCGGGCCGCACCCGGTCGGGCCGCTGTCGTTGACACCGCCGCGCCGGTCGGCGCTGCCCGACGCGGCCTGCCCAAAGCCGGTCCGCCCATTTCCGGGCCGGCCATTTTGGACGTCCGGATCCCAGGCGTGAGGAGAACGCCATGACCGTCACCTCCCTGACCCGTCCCGGCGCCGTTGCCACCGACCCCCCGGCACCGGCTCCACGCGACATTCCCGCGGTCGACAACGACCCGGCGACGTTGGTGGTCAACGTGCAGATCGCGGTGCCGTCCGGCACCCCGGCGGCCGATCGGGTGATCGCGCTGGCGCGACGCCTACAGGCGCTCGCCGCCGACGACGTGACGTCCGCGCGGGTCTCCACCACGATCTCGGTCGTGCTGGACTCCGTGGAGACCGAGGTGCGCGGCAACCCCACGCCGATGCCCGTGCCGGTCTCGCCGGCGCCCGCCCCCCGGCCCGTCTCCAGCATCCTCGACGAGGACCAGGCGCTGGCCGTCGCGCTCGCGTCGGTGGAACCGTTCGTCGGGGCGGGCCTGTCCAGCGTGGACGAGGCCGACCTCGTGCTCTACCCCGAGCGGCGGGTCGCGCTGCTCGACGGCGAGCCGCTGGAGTTCACCCGCCGGGAGTACGACCTGCTCCTGTACCTCATCGAGAACGGCGGCCGGGTGCTCAACCGGATGCAGCTGCTCAGCCAGGTCTGGGGCTACCCGTACCTGGGCGGCGAGCGCACGGTCGACGTGCACGTCCGCCGGCTGCGGGCGAAGCTCGGCGGCCGCGGGCCGCAGTTGCACACCGTGCGCGGCGTCGGCTACCGGCTCGACCGGCTCGAGCGCGCGGCCGTGGTCCGGGAGGGCGCCCTCACGGCGTGACCGCGGCGCGACGCGCCATCACGTGCTCGACGAGCGCGGCCAGGACCTGTTTGCTGGACTCACGGTCACGCGCGTCGCACATCATCACGGGCACGCCCTCGTCGAGGTCGAGCGCGTCGCGCACGGCACCGACGTCGAACGGCTGCTCGCCGTGGAAGCAGTTGCACGCCACGAGGAACGGGATGCCCCGCTGCTCGAAGTAGTCGACGGCGGCGAAGCAGTCGGCGAGGCGGCGCGTGTCAGCGAGGACGACCGCGCCGAGCGCGCCGATGGCGAGCTCGTCCCACAGGAACCAGAACCGGTCCTGCCCGGGCGTGCCGAACAGGTACAGCACCAGGCTGTCGGTGAGGAAGATGCGGCCGAAGTCCATCGCCACCGTGGTGGTGCGCTTGGCCTCCACCCCGGACAGGCTGTCGGTGCCGACGCCCGCGGACGTGAGCGGTTCCTCCGTGTGCAGCGGCTTGATCTCGCTGACCGAGCCGATGAGCGTGGTCTTGCCGACGCCGAAGCCGCCCGAGACCACCACCTTGATGCCCAGCGGGATCGGCCGGCTCAGCCCGGGGTGCTCCGCTTCAGAGGTCGCGGAGACCATGCAGCACCGCCTGCAGTACGTCGTCGGCGAGGGCGTCCGCGCCGTCCGGTGGGTCGTACATCGCGATGAGCCCCTCCTGCATCAGGTCCCCGAGCAGCACCCGGACGACGCCCAGCGCCAGGTTCAGTTCGGTGGCCACCTTCGCGACCGAGGCCGGCTCCATGACCAGCGCCAGGATGGCGTGGTGCTCCGGTTGCAGGTGCTCCGGTCGCGCGCTGCCCGGGTTCACCGCGACGACGTGCGCGACCAGGTCGAACGAGCCGGCTGCCGGCCGGGCCCGGCCCCGCGTCACCGCGAAGGCGCGCACGACCGGACCAGCGTCCTGGTCCAGCCAGGAAGGCTCGTCAGCGGCGGCCATCGGCGCGCGCGGCAGCCGGCCGCGACGGCGTCGAGAGCGTGTGGCCGACCCGCTTGACGAGCATCGCCATCTCGTACGCGATCAGGCCGATGTCCGTGTCGCCCTCGGTCAGCACCGCCAGGCACGCGCCGTTGCCGGCGGCCGTCACGAACAGGAACGCGGCGTCCATCTCGATGACGGTCTGCCGCACGTTCCCGGACCGGAAGTGCCGGCTCGCGCTGCGGGCCAGGCTCTGAAAGCCCGAGGCCAGCGCGGCCAGGTGCTCGGCGTCCTGCTGGTGCAGCCCGGACGAGGCGCCGAGCAGGAGACCGTCGACGGAGAGAACGACCGCGCGCCGTGCCTCCGGCACCCGCGCGACCAGGTCGTCGAGCAGCCAGTCCAGGCCCTGCGGATGGCCCATCTCAGTTGCCCCTCTCCGGTGTGGTCCCGGTAGTGTCCGTCACCGTCGGCTCCGCCGACGACCCGGACCCGATTTGCGCAGCATCCGCCTGCGTGTCGCCGCCGTCCGACTGCTCGGCGTCGTCGGTCGGAGCGGACTCGGCGTCGAGGGTCTCGGCCGCGCGGCGGCCGCGCATCATGCCGGCCTGCAGCGCCGCCATCCGGTCGCGGATCTGCTGCGGCGTGTGCCGCGAGGCGGCGGAGGTCGTGGTCTCGGGCGCGGGCGGCTCGTCGGGCACCGGCGCCTCGCGCAGCTGCGCGGCCAGATTGGCCTGCCGCACCCGCTTGGGCAGCACCGGCAATGCGGCCGCGTCGGCGCCCGCACCCTGGTCCGCCGCCGAGGTCGTGGTCGACGTCGCGGCCGAGGGGGTGGTCTCCGTCGTCGCGGCCGGCGGGGTGGTGGTCTCCGTCGTCGTTGCCGGCTCGGGCGGCGGCTTCGGCGTGCGTCTGGCCAGCGGCGCCGCAGACGCCGTCGGCAGTTCGGTCGGCGGCGCGGTCGCGGTTGTCGAGCCGGTCGGCTGCCCGGTCGCGGCGCTCGTCGAGCCGGACGGTGCGGTCAGGTCGGTCGGTGCCGTGGCGGTGTCGGTTCGCGCCGTCGCGGCGGCGGCCGCGTTGGCCAGCTCGATGTCGGCGAGCTCCACGTCGGCCACGCCCGCCACGTCCAGCTCGTCGCCCTCGGCGACCACGACCGCGTCCTCGGGCTCGACGACCAGCGTCCGCGCCGCC
>NZ_BAAALT010000067.1:5666-67535 GCF_039528515.1 Luedemannella flava | reverse complement strand
ACGGCCGCGGCCGCCACCGCGCGCGCCGACGGGGTGCACGTCGGCGTCGTGCCCACCCGCTCGCCCGTGCAGGCCCTCGCCGCGCTGGCCGTCCGCGACCCCGGGCGGCGCTTCGAGGACGACGTGATCGCCATGGCCGAGGCGGCCGGCGCGTGCCGGTACGCCGAGGTGACGGTGGCCACCGACGACGCGCTGACCGTCGCCGGTCGGGCCGCCGCGGGCGACCTCATCGCCCTCGTCGAGGGTGAGGTCAACGTCATCGGGCAGGACCTGGCCCAGGTGTGCGCGACCGTGCTGGACCGGATGCTGTCCGGCGGCGGCGAGCTGGTCACCCTCGTGACCGGCGCGGACGCCCCGGCCGGGCTCGCGGCCGGGCTCACCGCGCACCTCGCCGCCGCGTGGCCGTTCGTGGAGGCCCGCGTCTACGCCGGCGGGCAGACCGAGAGTCCGCTGCTGCTGGGGGTGGAATGACCGAGAAACCGTTGGCCACGCCGCTCAGGACCGTGCTGGGCCCGGCCGTGGCAAAGTCGCTGGCCGCGCAGCTCGACCTGGTCACCGTCGGCGACCTGGTCTACCACTTTCCCCGCCGGTACGAGGAGCGCGGCGAGCACTCCGACATCGCCGCCCTGGCCGTCGGCGAGGAGGCGACCGTGCTGGCCCAGGTGCACAGCGCCAGCGTGCGCACCATGCGCAACCGGCCCGGCGCCATTCTCACCGCCGTCGTCGGCGACGACTCCGGCGGCATCCTCACGCTCACCTTCTTCGGCAAGGCCGCCGGCGCGCTCGCCTGGCGGCAGAAGGAGCTGACCGTCGGGCGCTGGGGACTGTTCGCCGGCACGGTCGGCGAGTATCAGGGCCGCCGTCAACTGACCCATCCCGAGTACGTGCTGCTCGGCGACGAGGCGAGCGACGACGCCGTGGCCGAGTACGCGGGGGCGCTCATCCCCGTCTACCCCTCCACGTCGGCGCTGAAGACGTGGCAGATCGGCAAGTGCGTGCGCCTCGCGCTGGACACCCTCGGGCCGCTGCCCGACCCGATGCCCGGCCGCATCCGCGGCGAACGCAGGCTCATGCCGCTCCGCGAGGCGCTCCGCGAGATCCACATGCCGACCTCGCGGGAGGGCCTCGCCATCGCCCGGCGCCGCCTCGCCTGGGACGAGGCGTTCGCGGTGCAGGTGGCGCTCGTCCAGCGCAAGCGCCGCGCGGCGTCGTGGCCGGCGACGCCCCGACCCGTGTCGTCCGACGGGCTGCTCGCGGCCTTCGACGCCGCCCTGCCGTACGAGCTGACCGCCGGGCAGCGCGCCGTGGGCGACCAGGTCGCCGCCGACCTGGCCGAGCCGCATCCGATGCACCGGTTGTTGCAGGGCGAGGTCGGCTCCGGCAAGACCGTCTGCGCGGTGCGGGCCATGCTGCAGGTCGTCGACGCGGGCGGGCAGGCGGCGTTGCTCGCGCCGACCGAGGTGCTCGCCGCCCAGCACTACCGGGGGATCGGCGACCTGCTCGGCCCGCTCGGTCGTGCCGGCGAGCTCGACTCCGTCGAGGGGGCGACCCGGATCGCGCTGGTCACCGGCTCGCAGGGCGCCGCTGCCCGCCGGCGGGCGCTCGACGAGGTGGCCTCCGGCGCCGCCGGCATCGTCGTCGGCACCCATGCCCTGCTCTACGAGGGTGTCGACTTCGCCGACCTGGGCCTGGTCGTCGTCGACGAGCAGCACCGGTTCGGCGTGGAGCAGCGCGACGCGCTGCGTGCCAAGGCCGACCGGCCGCCGCACGTCCTCGTCATGACGGCCACGCCGATCCCGCGCACCGTTGCCATGACCGTCTTCGGCGACCTGGACGTGGCGAGTCTCACCGAGCTGCCGCGCGGCCGCTCGCCCATCGCGACGCACGTGGTGCCGGCCGCCGAGAAGCCCGCCTACCTCGACCGCGCCTGGCAACGGCTGCGCGAGGAGGTGACCGCGGGTCACCAGGCGTACGTGGTCTGCCCCCGGATCGGGGACGCCGCCTCGGTCGGCGAGGACGCGGATGCCGGTGCCGCGTCGGCGGAGTCCGCACGGCGGCCGCCGATGGCTGTCGCCGAGGTCGAACCGCTGCTGAGAGAAGGGCCGCTGCACGATCTGCGCATCGCCGCGCTGCACGGGCGGCTGCCCGCCGACGAGAAGGACGCCGTCATGCGCTCCTTCGCCGCCGGCAAGACCGACGTGCTCGTGGCCACCACGGTCGTCGAGGTCGGCGTCGACGTCCCCAACGCCACCGTGATGATCATCCTGGACGCCGACCGGTTCGGCATCTCCCAGCTCCACCAGTTGCGCGGCCGCGTCGGCCGGGGCAGCGCCCCCGGCCTGTGCCTGCTCGTCACCGAAGCGCCCGCCGGGTCCCCGGCCCGCGAGCGCCTCGACGCGGTCGCCTCCACCCTCGACGGCTTCAAGCTCGCCGAGCTCGACCTGGAACAGCGGCGCGAGGGCGACGTCCTGGGCGCGAGCCAGTCCGGCCGCCGCTCGCACCTTCGTCTGCTCTCGCTGCTCCGCGACGCGAAACTGATCGGCGAGGCCCGCGAGGAGGCCGTCACCCTCATCGACACGGATCCCGACCTGGCGGACCACCCGGTGCTCGCCGCTCTGGTGGCGGACCTCGTCGGCGAGGAACGCGCCGAATACCTCGAAAAGGGCTGACCGGCCCCACCCTCACCGCGACCTCTTGGTGGGCGTGACGTGCTCCGGCCCCTGCCAAGCGCCTGCCGCCCCGCCAAAAGCTCACATCTGGCGGCCGCCGACACCCGGAACCCCGCCAGATGCTCACAGTTGGCGAGACGGAGGGCGTCCGACCCCGCCACATGTGCACAGGCGGTGGGCGGGGTGGGCTCGGGCCTCGCCACCTGTGCACTTCTGGCGGGCGGCGCGCTGGCTGGCTCGCTTACGTGCGCGCCCCTGGTGGCCGGCAACCCCGTTGTCCCGTCACGTGTGCACACATGGCGCGGGTGGGTGGAGCGACCCCGCCAGCGGCGAGCGGCGGGATGCGGGTTCGGGTGGGGCGGGTAGCGTCGCGGGGGTGACGAGGATCGTGGCGGGGACGCACGGGGGGCGACGGATCAACGCGCCGGACGGGCGGGACACGCGGCCGACCTCCGACCGGGTGCGCGAGGCGCTGTTCTCCACCCTGGACACCATGGTCGACCTGACGGGCTGCCGGTTCGCGGACCTTTACGCGGGGTCCGGGGCGGTCGGGCTGGAGGCCGCCTCCCGGGGGGCCACGCACGTGATGCTCGTCGAGTCCGACCCGGGGGCCGCGCGCACCGCGCGGGCCAACGTCGCCGCGCTCAAGCTCGGCGGGACGGTCCAGCTCGCCACCGGGAAGGTCGCGGCGGTGCTGGCGGGTGCGCCGGGGGACCCGTACGACGTGGTTTTCGCCGATCCTCCCTATGCCCTCGCGGACAGCGAGGTGACCGCGGCCCTGAGTGCCCTGGTCGGCAACGGGTGGCTGGCCCCGGACGCGGTGGTCGTGGTGGAGCGGTCCGCGCGGTCACCGGAGCTGACCTGGGTGGACGGGATCTCCGCCGAGCGTGGCCGACGCTACGGCGAGACCATGCTCTGGTACGGTCGCGCAGCGTGACCAGCAACAGGCAGCGGCGGGCGGTCTGTCCGGGCTCGTTCGACCCCGTGACGAACGGCCACCTCGACATCATCAGCCGCACGGCGCGCATCTTCGACGAGGTCATCGTCGCCGTGCTGATGAACCAGTCCAAGCGTGGCCTCTTCGACGTCGCCGACCGGCTGGAGATGCTGGCCGAGGTGACGAAGCCCTACGAGAACGTGCGGATCGAGACGTTCCAGGGCCTGCTCGTGGACTTCTGCCGGGCGCAGGAGGCCATGGTCGTGGTCAAGGGTCTGCGCGCGGTGAGCGACTTCGACTACGAGTTGCAGATGGCGCAGATGAACATCGGCCTGGCCGGCGTGGAGACGTTGTTCATGCCGACCAACCCGGTGCACTCGTTCCTCTCGTCCAGCCTCGTCAAGGACGTGGCGAAGTGGGGCGGGGACGTGTCGGCGCACGTGCCGGACACGGTGGCCCGTCGACTGTCGGAGCAACTACGACCCCAGTGATGGTGGTCACGCTGGCAAAGGCCAGCCGATCGGCTGTCCGAGGCTCACCGACGTGGCGGCTGGGCGCCGCGCTGTGCGCGGCAGCAGAATAGGTGAGTTCCTGGACAGGAGGAGTGACGCCCGGTGGATCCCATCGACCGCATCGACGAGGTCATCGCGTTCGTGGAGGGCGCGCGTCAGGTACCGATGTCGCGCAACTGCATGGTCGACCGGGGCGAGCTGATCGGCCTCCTGGACCAGCTGCGCAGCGAACTGCCGGGGGAGCTGCGCCGCGCGGCCGCGCTGCTGGACGAGCGCGACAAGATCCTCGACGCGGGTCAGCGTGAGGCGGACCGCATCATCTCCGAGGGTGAGGCGGAGCACGCGCGGCTGGTCTCGCACAGCGAGGTGGTCGTCTCCTCGGAGCACGAGGCCAACCGGATCATGGGTGAGGCCCGCGCCGAGGTGCAGCGGCTGCGCGAGGAGGTCGACGAGTACGTCGACACGACCCTGGCCAACTTCGAGCAGTTCCTGACCCGGTCGCTCGCCTCGATCGAGCGCGGGCGGGACAAGATGCACGCCCTACGCGAGATCGGGACATTCGCCCCGAACGAGGATGAAAGGCCCTTGCCGTTCTGATGCCGTACGGGCCGGTTCGACGGTGCCGCCGCCGCTCAGGTAATGTCTTACGTCGGCCTCTTCAGGTCGGAGCCTACGATGCGTGAACACTCGACGACCCACCTCAACCCGCGCTCGCCGCTGGTCCTCGATACCCGGGACCTGCCGCGCAGCGCCGGTGCCATGCGTGAGGTTGTCCGGGTGGTGCCCGCACCGGAGGACCTCGGCCTGGAGTTGATCGGAGTGCCGGCGGGTGCCGACCTCTCCCTGCGGCTGCAGATGACCTCGGTGTCGGAAGGCGTGTACGTCTCCGGCGAGGTCTCGGGGCCGCTGGTGGGGGAGTGCAGCCGCTGCCTGCGCGAGATCAACGACACGTTGGACGTCAATATCGCGGAGCTGTACGCGTACGCGCACAGCACCACGGACGAGACGACCGACGAGGACGAGGTCGGCCGGATGCAGGGCGACCTGATCGACCTGGAGCCGACCCTGCGGGACGCGGCGGTGCTCGCACTGCCGGCCAACCCGCTGTGCCGGGAGGACTGCCCGGGGCTGTGCGTCGAGTGCGGCGAGCCCTGGGACACCCTGCCGGCCGACCACAGCCACCAGGCGGTCGACCCGCGTTGGGCCAAACTGAATGACCTGACCCGCTGACCAGCGGGCCTTGACCTAGGAGTTAGAACCGTGGCCGTTCCCAAGCGCAAGATGTCGCGCAGCAACACCCGGTCGCGCCGGGCGCAGTGGAAGACCACCCCTGTCGCCACCGTCGCCTGCCCGCAGTGCCGCTCGCCGAAGCTGCCGCACGCGGTCTGCACGGTCTGCGGCACGTACAACGGTCGCCAGGTCATCGAGGTCTGAGCCCGGGACACGGGTGACGCGACCTGCGCCCGGGCGGTCTGCCGGGACGCGGATCGCCGTCGACCTCCTCGGCGGGGACGATGCCCCCGCCGTCGTGGTTGACGGCGCTCTGCGAGCCTGCCAAGCCGATCCGGAACTCCAGCTTCTCCTCGTCGGCCCCCGCCGGGTGGCCGACGAGGTGACGGCTGCCCTCGACACCTCCACCCGCGAGCGGGTGGAGGTTCTCGTGGCTGACCAGTTCGTCGCCATGGCCGACGCGGCCGCGCGCGGCGCCGACCACGCCACCACCATCGCCGCCGCGGCCTCCGCCGTGGCCGCCGGCCGGGCCCAGGGGCTCGTCTCCGCGGGCGCGAGCGGCGCCACGGTCACCGCCGCCGTCATCGGCATCGGCCGCACCTCGGGCTTCCGGCGCCCGGCGCTCGCGGCCGAGCTGCCCGGCGGGACCAGCCCGGTCCTGCTCCTCGACGTCGGCGCCGGCATGGAGGTCCGCCCGGTCGACCTCGTGCAGCACGCCGTCCTCGGCGTCGGCTACGCCCGCGCCATCCTCAAGGTCACCCAGCCCCGCGTCGGCCTGCTCTCCGTGGGCAGCGAGCCCGGCAAGGGCGACCGGCTGCGCCGCGCCACCGAACGCACCCTGCGCACATACCCGTTGCCGGCCCAGTCCCGCTACGTCGGGCTGGTCGAGGGCGACGAGGTCATCTCGGGCGCGCGGGCGGACGTCGTCGTCACCGACGGCTTCACCGGGAACGTGCTGCTCAAGGGCGTCGAAGCCGCCATCGCGGCGGGTGGCGGCGCCGGTCGGCACGCCAGTACGCCCAGTTCCTCCGACGCCCCTCGCGGCGCCGCCCTGCTCGGGGTGGCCGGCACGGTCGTCGTCTGTCACGGCGCGGCCGACGGCGGAGACATCGCCTCGGGCATCGCGCTCGCCGCCCACCTCGTCCGCGCGGACATGCCGCGCCGGATCGCGGCGGTCAGCGGCTCGGCCAAGCCTGCGGAGGTGCCCTGGTGAAGTCCCGTTCCGCCCCCGACGAGCGGCGCGTGCGCCCGTCCACCACGCATCTGGAGGCCGCGCTCGGCGTCGGCATCTCCGAGGAGCTGCTGCAACGGGCGCTCACCCACCGGTCGTACGCGTACGAGAACGGTGGCCTGCCCACCAACGAGCGCCTGGAGTTCCTCGGCGACTCGGTGCTGGGCCTCGTCGTCACGACCGCGCTCTACCAGGACAACCCCGACCTGGCCGAGGGCCGGCTGGCCAAGCTGCGGGCCAGCGTCGTCAACTCGCGCGCGCTCGCCGAGGTCGCCCGAGGGCTGAGCAGCTACGGCCTCGGGCCGTACCTGCTGCTCGGCAAGGGCGAGGAGGCCACCGGCGGGCGCGACAAGGAGAGCATCCTCGCCGACACTCTGGAGGCCCTGCTCGGCGCCGTCTACCTGGAGCACGGCCTGCCCGTCGCCAGCGTCGTGATCCACCGGCTGTTCGGCCCGGTGATGGCGCAGGCCGGCCGCCTCGGCGCCGGCCTGGACTGGAAGACCAGCCTGCAGGAGCTGACCGCCGCCCGGGGCCTGGGCGTGCCCGACTACCACGTCGAGGAGACCGGCCCCGACCACGCCAAGACGTTCACCGCCTGGGCCGTGGTGGCCGGCGCCCGCCACGGCGGCGCGCAGGGGCGTACAAAGAAAGAAGCGGAGCAGCGGGCCGCGGAGGCCGCGTGGCTCGCGCTCAATCTGGAGAGTACGTCCGATGTGGAGGGTGAGCCCGATGCCTGAGCTGCCCGAGGTCGAAACGGTCCGGGAGGGCCTCGACCGGTGGGTGTCGGGCCGCACGATCGCGAAGGTCGAGGTGTTGCACCCCCGGGCCGTCCGCCGCCACGTCACCGGCGACGCCGACTTCGCCGCCGTCCTGGAAGACCAGACCATTACCGGGGTACGCCGTCGCGGCAAGTACCTGTGGCTGCCCCTGAGCAGCGGCGACGCCATCGTCGGGCACCTCGGGATGTCCGGCCAGATGCTCCTGCTGCCGGCCGACGCCCCCGACGGGCCGCACCTGCGGATCCGGTTCGCCTTCGCCGACGACGGCCCGCAGCTGCGCTTCGTCGACCAGCGCACGTTCGGCGGCCTGGCCGTCTCCATCGGCGGCGCCGAGCTTCCCGCGGAGATCGCGCACATCGCCCGCGACCCGTTCGACCCGCTCTTCGACGCGGCGTCCGTGGTCGCGTCGATGCGCCGGCGCCGCACCGAGGTCAAGCGCGCGCTGCTGGACCAGTCGATGATCTCCGGGGTGGGCAACATCTACGCCGACGAGGCCCTGTGGCGGGCCGGCCTGCACGGCGCGCGGCCCACCGACGCGCTGACCCGACCGGCGGCGGCCCGGCTGCTCGGGCATGTCACGGATGTGATGAGCGAGGCGCTCAAGGTCGGCGGGACGAGCTTCGACGCCCTGTACGTCAACGTCAACGGCGAGAGCGGGTACTTCGAACGGTCGCTCAACGTCTACGGCCGCGAGGGGGAGCCGTGCCGACGCTGCGGCGTCCCGATCCGCCGCGAGGCGTTCATGAACCGTTCGTCGTACTCCTGCCCGAAGTGCCAGCCCCGTCCCCGCCCCCGCACGCCCTGACCTTCCCCGGGTCGCCCCACCAACTGCGCACATCTGGCGGCCATCCCCACTCGCGCTTCGCCAGTTGCTCACATCTGGCGGGGCGGACGGCGCCCAGCCCCGCCAACTGTGAACATCTGGCGGGCGACCGCCCACCTCACTCGCCAGATGTGAGCATTTGGCGAGTTCACCGCGCCTCCGACCCGCAAAAAGTGCGCATGTGGCGGGGTGACCGCTGCGCGCGGACAAGTCAGATGTGAGCTTCTGGCGACGTGCCCATCGCGGACCACCAACGCGTCGCTGTCGTCGGCGGCATGGCGTCCTCCACCTGTCAAAGGGTCGCCGTCAGCGGGGTTGGGGAGCGTGCCAGCCCGCCAAGGGGTCGCAGTGCGGCGGCGAGGCGGCGTTAGGGGAGGGCGGCGGCGGTGAGCAGGGACTGGACGCCGCTCGGCCAGCCGAGCTCCGTGACCAGCCCCAGGCCGGCGCCCCGGCGACGCATCAGCGTGACCGCCTTGGCCCGCTCGAGCGCCGGTACGCCGTAGACGAGGTGCCCGTCACCGGGTAGGGACCCGTAGCCGTCCCACTCCCGGTACTCCGCCCAGGAGCCCTCGAAGCTGCAGATCACCGCGTCGAGGTCGCGGCAGAGCGGGTCGGCCGGCCCGGCCGTGTTGAACACCACCCGGCGCAGGCCGGCGCGCAGCGCCGCGCGATGGGCCAGGCGCAGGGTGCCGACGTGGGACCGGCCGGCCGGCGCGTGGTCGAGGAAGATGCCCGTGGCGCCCAGCCGCGACCAGGTGGCTATCTCGTCCGTGAGTTCCGCCACTGGCCGGGTGGCGAACGCGAGGCTCACGTACCCGAGGACGGCGCAGCCCGCCCGGACGAGACCCGTGACGGCCGGCCCGAGGGACGGGGTCGCCTCGGCGAGAGGGAGCCGGACCGCGACGACAGCGCCCATGGCCGGGGCGGTCAGCCGGGCCGCTGACCAGGTGGCGGGGTCGTTGTCGGGGTGCGTGCACAACGGCAGGAGCGGAGCCAGGGACACGGTCATATAGGTCGCAACGAGCGATTGTCCCCCGTACGCGGCTTTGTCAGCAAACGGACATCGAGGGCGGGAGAGGTCCGGCGGCGTGCCCGGGCGCGGAACTTGACTGGGGTCGGTGCTCGGGCGGACTATGGAATTGTCGCCAGACGCGCCCTGCCATGCGCGCACATTGCTGCGTGATGGCTCCCGACGAGGGGCGCGCGTTGACCGGTGGGTTCCGGTGGCGCTGACAAGGAGACGACATATGGCGAAGGCCCTCTACGGCCACGTGGGCGGTGCGCCCGACCGGCGCATGCTCGACGAGGTCACGAAGTTGCGTGCCCGTGTGCGGGAGCTTGAGTTCGAGGTGCTGCGGTTGCGGGCGGAAAATGATCGCCTCGTGGCCTCGGTCGATACCGACAGCCTGCTGCGGATCGAGGAACCGGCGCTCGCCTGAGCGTCACCACCTCGTTGACAGGCAGTTAGCCCCAGCTAGGACACGCTGAAGATTGCGCGCCGACCCCGATGTCGGCGCGCTTCCTTTTGCCCCCGCCGGGGTACTCTGCCGAAAGGCCAGACAGCTACCACCCACGGAGACCAGTGCATCTCAAGAGCCTGACGGTGAAGGGTTTCAAATCCTTCGCCTCCGCGACGACGCTGAAGCTGGAGCCGGGCATCACCTGCGTGGTGGGCCCCAACGGCTCCGGCAAGTCCAACGTCGTCGATGCGATCTCCTGGGTGCTGGGTGAGCAGGGGGCCAAGGCGCTGCGCGGCGGCAAGATGGAGGACGTGATCTTCGCCGGCACGTCCGGCCGCGCCCCGCTCGGTCGCGCCGAGGTCACGCTCACGATCGACAACACCGACGGCGCGCTGCCCATCGACTACACCGAGGTCTCGATCACCCGCCGGATGTTCCGCTCCGGCGAGAGCGAGTACGAGATCAACGGCAACGCGTGCCGCCTGCTCGACATCCAGGAGCTGCTCTCCGACTCCGGCATCGGCCGGGAGATGCACGTCATCGTGGGCCAGGGCCAGCTCGACGCGGTCCTGCACGCCAAGCCGGAGGACCGGCGCGCCTTCATCGAGGAGGCGGCGGGCGTCCTCAAGCACCGCAAGCGCAAGGAAAAGGCGCTGCGCAAGCTCGACGCGATGCAGACCAACCTCAACCGGTTGACCGACCTGACCGCCGAGCTGCGCCGTCAGCTCAAGCCGCTGGGCCGGCAGGCCGAGGTGGCCAGGCGCGCGGCCGGCATCCAGGCCGACCTGCGCGACGCCAAGCTGCGCCTGCTCGCCGACGACTACACGACCCTGCGCACGACGGTCGACCGGGAGGTCGCCGATGAGGCCGCACTGCGGACGCGCCGCGAGGAGGTCGAGGCCGCCCACGCCGAGGTGCAGGAGCGCCTCGCCGAGCTGGAGGCCGCCCTCGCCGAGGACGCGCCGATCCTCGCGAAGGCGCAGGACACCCACTTCCAGCTGGCCACGCTGCAGGAGCGGCTGCGCGCCACGCACCAACTGGCCGACGAGCGGCTGCGCAACCTCAGCGCCGCCGTCGACGACGAGCGCCCGGGCCGCGACCCGGAGCAGCTGCTCGCCGAGGCCGAGGAGGCCCGCGAGCAGGAGGAGGAGCTGCGCGCCGCGCTGGAGACGCACCAGGAGCGGCTCGACGACGCCGTGTCCAGGCGCCAGCAGTTGGAGCGCCGGCTGTCCGAGGCCGAGAAGGCCCTGGTCGTGGCCGTGAAGGCGATCGCGGACAAGCGCGAGGGCCTGGCGAGGCTGGCCGGCCAGGTCAACGCGATGCGCACCCGCTCGCACGCGGCGGCCGACGAGATCGCCCGGTTCACCGCGTCGCTGGGCGAGGCGATGGAGCGCGCCGAGGCCGCCCAGGAGGCGTACGAGGTGGCGCAGGAGGGCGCCTCGGAGGCCGACCGGGGCGACGTGGCGCTCGACAACGCCCACGCCGAAGCGCAGCGACAAGCTGACGAGATCAACAACCGGATCCGGCGGCTGTCGGACGAGGAGCGCGCGGCCGAGAAGGACGCGACCCAGTGGAAGGCCCGCGAGGAGGCCCTCGCGATCGGCCTCAAGCGCAAGGACGGCGCCGGCGCCCTGCTCGCCCGGGCCGAGAAGGTCCCCGGCCTGCTCGGCAGCGTCGCCGCCCTGCTCACGGTCGAGCCCGGCCACGAGGCGGCGCTGGCCGCCGCGCTCGGCCTGCTCGCCGACGCCGTCGCGGTGTCCACCCTGGACGGCGCGCAGAGCGCCGTCGAGCTGCTCAAGACCGACGACGCCGGCCGCGCCGCGATGCTGGTCGCCGGTGCCGGGGCGAGCGCCGAGTGGTCGCGGCCGGACATGGCGCTGCCCGAGGGGTCGCGCTGGGCCCTCGACGTCGTCCGCGCGCCGGGCACGCTGCGCCCCGCTGTCACCCGCCTGCTGGGCGACGTCGTCTTCACCCCGGACGTGCCCGCCGCCCGTACTCTCCTGGGCTATGCGCCGAACCTGCGCGCGGTGACCGCCGAGGGAGACGTGCTCGGGGTGCACGAGGTCGTCGGTGGGTCGGGTCGCCAGCAGAGCTTCATCGAGGTGCAGGCCGCCGTGGAGGAGGCCCGCCAGCGGCGCGCCGAGTCCGAGCAGCGGCAGGCCGAGCTGAAGGAGCAGCTCGCCGAGGTGCGCGAGGAGGCCGCCGCCGCCAAGGACGCGGTCGCCCGGGCCGCCGCCGCGAAGCGGGCCGCCGAGGGCGAGCGCAACGTCGCCGCCCGCCACCTCGCCGAGCTGGGCGCCGCCGCGCGCAGCGCGCAGGCCGAGGCCGACCGCATCGTCCAGGCCCGGCAGAAGGCCGAGGAGGCCCGCGACCGCGACCTCGCCGGCCTCGCCGAGCTGGAGGAGCGGCTGCGCATCGCCGAGGACACCCCGACCGACGAGGACCCGTCCACGCACGAGCGCGACGAGCTGTCCGCCGCCGTGCCGGCCGCCCGCCAGACCGAGATCGAGGTCCGCCTCGCGGTGCGCACCGCCGAGGAGCGGGTCGCCGCGATCACCGGCCGCGCCGACGCGCTGATCCGTCAGGCGCACAACGAGCGCCAGGCCCGCGAGCGCACCGCGGCCCGTCGCGCCGCCCGCGCCCGTGGCGCGCTGATCGCGAAGGCCGTGGTGCTCGGCGCCGACGTGGCGCTGCGGCAGGCGGGCCGGGCGTTGGCGGCGGCCGCCGGGCACCGCGATGCCCTCGCGCAGGAAAGGTCCGGCCGCGAGAACGAACTCACGGGGGTACGCGCGGCCGCGCGCACCCACGCCAGCGAGCTGGAGAAGCTGACCTCCAAGGTGCACCGCGACGAGGTCGCCCGCGCCGAGCAGCGGCTGCGCATCGAGGCCCTGGAGGCCCGCGCCGCCGAGGAGTACGGCCTGGACGCCGAGACCCTCGTCGCCGAGTACGGGCCGGAGCAGCTCGTCCCGCCGACCCCGCACGACCTGGCGACCGCCGAGGCGGCCGGCAAGCCCGCCCCGGAGCCGATCCCGTTCGACCGGGCCACGCAGGAGAAGCGGGCCGCCAAGGCCGACCGGGAGCTGGCCCTGCTGGGCAAGGTGAACCCGCTGGCGCTGGAGGAGTTCGCGGCGCTGGAGGAGCGTTTCAAGTTCCTGTCCGACCAGCTGGAGGACCTGAAGGCGACCCGGCGCGACCTGCTCACCGTCGTCAAGGACGTGGACGACCGCATCCTGGAGGTGTTCGCCTCCGCGTTCGCCGACACGTCGCGGGAGTTCGAGCAGGTCTTCCCGGTGCTGTTCCCGGGCGGCGAGGGCCGGATCATCCTCACCGACCCGGAGAACCTGCTGACCACGGGCGTCGAGGTCGAGGCCCGCCCGCCCGGCAAGAAGATCAAGCGGCTGTCGCTGCTGTCCGGCGGCGAGCGCTCGCTGACCGCCGTGGCGCTGCTCGTCGCGATCTTCCGGGCGCGGCCCAGCCCGTTCTACATCATGGACGAGGTGGAGGCGGCGCTCGACGACGTCAACCTCGGTCGCCTCATCACGCTCCTCGCCCAGCTCCGGGAGAAGAGCCAGCTCATCATCATCACGCACCAGAAGCGCACGATGGAGATCGCCGACGCGCTGTACGGCGTGACGATGAAGGCCGGCGTCACCCAGGTGATCAGCCAGCGGCTGCGCGAGGACGAAGAGACGCCGTGAAGACCCAGCCCGACGCGCTCGTCATCGACCTGGACGGCGTGATCCGCCACTTCGACCCGGACGTACGCGCGCCGCAGGAGGCGGCGGCCGGGCTCGACGCGGGCGCCGTCCACGCCGTCGCCTTCGAGCGGCACCTGCTGCAGCCGGCGCTCATCGGCCAGCACTCGCACGACCAGTGGGCCCAGGGCATCGCCGAGGGCCTCGTGGACAAGCACGGGCTCGCGCCCGTCGCGGCGCACGCGCTCGTCGACCAGTGGATGTCCTACC
This sequence comes from Luedemannella flava, assembly GCF_039528515.1. Classification (NCBI taxonomy): domain Bacteria; kingdom Bacillati; phylum Actinomycetota; class Actinomycetes; order Micromonosporales; family Micromonosporaceae; genus Luedemannella; species Luedemannella flava. The sequence continues at coordinate 53,929 of NZ_BAAALT010000067.1, read as the reverse complement.
GGGGCGAGGTCGACCCGACCGCGCTCGCGTTCGTGGCGGAGGTGCGCGCGGCCGGCGTACCCGTGGCGTTGGCGACCAACGCGACCACGCGGCTCGACGCGGACCTCAGGCTCCTCGGCCTCGCCGACGCCTTCGACGTGGTGGTGAACTCCTCGGTGGTGGGCGTGCACAAGCCCACCAGGGAGTACTTCAAGGTCGTCTGCGACGCGCTGCGGCGGCCCGCCGAGCGCTGCCTGTTCGTCGACGACGACGACCGCAACGTGCGCGGCGCCCGGGCCGCCGGCCTGTCGGCCTACCGCTGGACCAGCGACGCGGACCTGCCCTACCTACGCGCCGCCCTCGGCCTGTAGGAAGGCCAGCTTCTCCGGGTTGCGCACACTGTCGATCGCGGTCACCCGGCCCTGGTCGACGGTGAAGGCCATCACGGACGGCCGACCGGTGTGGTCGCGGATCACCAGCCCCGGCGCGCCGTTGACCGTCACCAGCCGCACCTCGGTCGGCGCGGGCTGGGCGATCGCCAGCAGGATCGCCGCCACCCGCCGCGACCCGGTCACGGGGTGGGGCAGCGCCGTCACCTTCCCGCCGCCGTCGCCGCGCAGCGTCACGTCCGGGTCGAGCAGGGAGAGCAGGCCGTCCAGGTCACCCTCGGCGCACGCGGCCGCGAACGCGACGACCAGGTCGCCCTGCGCGGCGTACGTCGCGGGCACCCGGGGCCGGCCGGCCGCCACGACCTGCAGGGCGCGGGCCGCGAGCTGCCGCACCGCCGCGGGCGTGCGCCCGACGATCCCGGCCACCTCGTCGAACGGCACCCCGAACACGTCGTGCAGCACGAACGCGGTGCGCTGGGCCGGGGTCAATCTCTCCAGCACCACCATGAGCGCCATGCTCACCGACTCGTCGAGCGTGACCCGGTCGGCCGGGTCGGCGTCGTGCTCCACCAGCGGTTCGGGCAGCCAGGTGCCCACGTAGCACTCCCGCCGAACCCGCGCGGAGCCCAGCGCGTCCAGCGCCAGCCGGCCCACCGTCGTGGCCAGCCACGCGCCCAGGTCGCGGATCTGGGCCGGGTCGGCCACGCCGCGCAGCCGCAGCCACGCCTCCTGCACGCAGTCCTCGGCCTCCGCGAGCGAGCCCGTGGTCGCGTAGGCGATCCGTAGGAGGCGCGGCCGCTGTCCGGCGAACGCCACGGCCAGTTCCTCGGGATCGCGCGGGGTCATCCAGCGAAAGTACCGTCCCCACCTGTCGGGGAGATCTCACAGTTGGCTCCGAGCTTCGGCGGACCGGCTGTCGAGGTGCCGAACGCACCATCGACGGCATGACAGCAGTCTCCGAACCGATGCCCGCCCCTGACGCGGTGGCCGATCCGCCGGTGGGCGACTCTCCCGCGCGGCGGTCGGTAGCGGCGCGCCTGCTGCGCGGCCGACCCGAGGACCCGGCGTGGGCCCGGCCCGGGCTGCTCGCGCTGCTCGTCGGCACCGCCGTGCTCTACCTGTGGCGGCTCGGCGACTCCGGCTGGACCAACGCGTTCTACTCGGCGGCGGTGCAGGCCGGCGCGACGAGCTGGAAGGCGTTCTTCTTCGGCTCGTTCGACGCGTCGAACTTCATCACGGTGGACAAGACGCCCGCGTCGCTATGGGTCATGGCGCTGTCCGCGCGGATCTCCGGCGTCAACCCGTGGGCCATGCTGGCGCCGCAGGCGCTGCTCGGCGTGGCCACCGTCGGGCTGCTCCACGCGACGGTACGGCGCTGGTACGGGCCGGCGGCCGGCCTGCTCGCCGGGGCCGTCATGGCGCTGACGCCGGTCGCCGCGCTCATGTTCCGGTTCAACAACCCGGACGCGCTGCTGGTCCTGCTGCTCGTGGCGGCCGTCTGGGCGACCGTGCGCGCGCTGGAGCGCGGCTCGACCTGGTGGCTCGCGCTCGCCGGCGCGTTCGTCGGCTTCGGCTTCCTCGCCAAGATGCTGCAGGCGCTGCTCGTGGTGCCCGTGCTCGGCCTGGTCTACCTCGTCGCCGCGCCGGTGGGGGTGTGGAAGCGGGTCCGGCAGCTGGGCGTCGCCGCGCTCACGCTCGTGGCGTCCGCCGGGTGGTGGATCGCGGTCGTGACGCTCGTGCCGGCGTCGAGCCGGCCGTACATCGGTGGGTCGCAGAACAACAGCGTCATCGAGCTGACCCTCGGCTACAACGGCCTGGGCCGCCTCACCGGCGACGAGGTCGGCAGCGTCGGCGGCGGGTTCGGCGGCAACGGCGGGAGGTGGGGCGAGACCGGCATCACCCGCATGTTCGGCACCGACATCGGCGGCCAGATCGCCTGGCTGCTGCCCGCCGCGCTGATCCTGTTCGTGGCCGGCGTCGTGCTGACCGCGCGGGCCCCGCGCGCCGACCGGACCCGCGCCGGGCTGCTGCTGTGGGGCGGCTGGCTGCTCGTCACGGCCGGCATCTTCAGCTTCATGGCCGGGATCTTCCACCAGTACTACACGGTGGCGCTCGCGCCCGCGATCGGCGCGCTCGTCGGCATCGGCGGCGTCCTGCTCTGGCGTCGGCGTACGCACCCGGCGGCCGCCGCGACGCTCTCGGCGACCGTGGCCGTCACCGCGTGGTGGGGGTGGGTCCTGCTCGGCCGTAGCGCCGACTGGCACCCGTGGCTGCGCTGGGTCGTGCTCGTCGGCGGGCTGGTCGCGGCGGCTGTCGTGGCGGCAACGTCGCTGGCGGACCGTTGGCAGCCGGCCGTGGCGCGGTTCGCGCCGGCAGCTGGGCTCGTGGCGGTCGCCGCCGGGCTGGCGGCACCGCTGGGGTACACGCTGAACACCGTCGCGACGCCGCACACGGGCTCGATCGTCACGGCCGGGCCCGCCGTGTCGACGGGCGGTTTCGGGCGGGGCGGCTTCGGCGGCGGCCCGGGCGGGTTCCGGGGCGGCGATGGTGGTGGCTTCCGCGACAGCGGGGCCAATGGTGGAGGCGGCTTCCCTGCTGGCGGTTTCCCTGACGGCGGCCAACTCCCGAACGGCGGCCGGCTCCCGAACGGTGGCCGGGCTACCGGCGGCGGTCAGGCTGGCGGGTTCGGCGGGCAGCGTGGCGGTGGGGGCGGCATGGGCGGCCTGCTCAACGCCGGGAGGCCGAGCGACGAGGTCGTGGCCGCGCTGACAGCCGACGCCGACGCCTACACCTGGGTGGTGGCCACGGTCGGCTCCAACAACGCGGCCGGCTACCAGCTCGCCACGGGTCTGCCGGTCATGTCGATCGGCGGCTTCAACGGCAGCGACCCCACCCCGACGCTCGCCCAGTTCCAGGGGTACGCGAAGGCCGGGAGGATCCACTACTTCGTCGGCGGTGGCGGGTTCGGGCTCAGCAACGGCGGCGCCGACGTCGGCTCGGAGATCTCCGCCTGGGTGGCGGCGAACTACGAGTCCACCACGGTCGGCGGGACCACCATGTACGACCTGACCGAGCCGACCGGGGGGCAGTGATCGCGGCCGAGCTGCCGGACCGCCGCCAACGCGACCGCCACCCTGACCCCCTTCACCCTCCTCCGCACCTGGGTATTCCGCCCGTGACCCCCACGGGATCGTTTGGACCGTTACGCAGGTAATTTCGCGCTGGGTTCCAGGCGTAGCGGTCCAAATCACCGGGCCCGGGCCGGGCGCCCTGGAGGCGCGAAAATGGCGGCAGTGTGTGGCCGTTGACCAGGGCGGGCAGCCTATTTTCGAGTCAACGTCGGCGGCGCCTGCCGCTAGTGGGCGAGGTAGACGGCGATCGCCCAAGCGGCGAAGGCGTTCGAGGGGGCGTCGGCGAGGGTGTCCAGTTCGCGCCAGGTGAGTCTGAGGTGCTGGTCGCCCTCGTGGGGCAGCCAGGCGGGGTCGATGCTCGTCACCATCTCCGTGCCCCCCGAGTAGCAGTCCAGCACGTCCGAGCTGCCCGTGTCCGGGACGTTGCGGCCGTCGACGTAGGTCTGCGGCACGTCGAGGCGCAGCGCCGAAACGGCGCCGTCGTTGTGCAGGATCGCGAACCGGCACGACGCCCTGACCTCGATGAACTGCGTCGTGACCGGCACCAGCACGGTCACCTCGTCGGTGACCACCGTCCGGAACGTGAGCAGGTGGGCCCGCTCGTAGGTGGTGCCGCGCACGTCGATCGCCTGCGGCATCCCGTCGGTGCCGGCGGCCGGCGGGACGGTGAACAGCGCCGCCACGAGGACCCCGACCACCACGATGGGCCCCGCCACGGCGGTCGCGACCAGCCTTCTCGGTGCGCGGTGCCACTGGATCATGGTTAAGGATCATATGGGCCGGGGCCGCCCGTGGAGGTCAGTCGCCCGTGGTGCCGTCGATGACCTCCCGGATGAGGTCGGCGTGGCCGTTGTGGCGGGCGTACTCCTCGATCATGTGGACGTAGACCCAGCGCAGGCTGATCTCGTTGCCGCGCGGGGAGATGAAGGTGTGCTCCAGCGGCAGGCCCGCGGCCGCCTCGTCGGCGAGGTCGCACTCGCGCCGGAACGTGGCGAAGTCGGCCTCGGCGGAGTCCGGCGTGCCGTCGGTGAGGTCGGCGTCGTCGTTGTCGGGGGTGATGAACAGGCGCCCGACGTCCTGACCGGTGCTGCGGATCCGGAACCAGACGCGCTCCACTTCGGCCATGTGGCGGACCAGCCCGAGCAGCGTGAGGTTGGACGGCGGGACGGAGGCGGTGGCGAGCTGCTCGCCGGTCAGGCCGGCACACTTCCACAGCAGGGTGTCGCGGTGCCAGGCGAGCCAGCCTTCGAGCATGGCGCGTTCGTCGGCGACGAGCGGCTCGGAGCGGCGGTCGACGGCGGGAGCGGTCCAGGATGACATGGGCCCCATCCTGCCCTGGTGTCCCCGATCGCCACATCCCGGTCTCGGTGACGGGTGATTCGCGCCCCGCGCGGTGATGGCGCATGCCCGGGGGTCGGGGGCGTCTGTCAGGATTCGAGGCATGGAACCGCAGTCCGTGATCTTTCTGGTGATCTTCCTGGCGCTCATGGCGCTGGCCTTCGTGCTGCCCACGCTGCGGCGTCAGCGGCGCGAGCGGCTGCGCGAGCAGGAGCGGGACACGCTGCCCGGGGCGCCGCCGGTCGAGGAGGAGATCACGACGGGGGCGCCGGCCGGCACGGTCGAGGCTCCCGAGGTGCCGGCGCCGGCCCGCCCGGTCTCCCCGCCGGCCCCGCCGCCCGTTCTTGAGAAGCCCGAGCCGACGGCCGGCCGGCTCGTGCGGCTGCGCGCCCGGCTGTCGCGGTCGAACAACGCGCTGGGCAAGGGCCTGCTCGCCCTCCTGTCGCGGGACAAGCTCGACGACGACACCTGGGACGAGATCGAGGACACCCTGATCACCGCCGACGTGGGCGTCGACGCGACCCGCGAGATCGTCGGCAAGCTGCGCGAGCAGGCCCGCGTCGAGGGCACCGCGTCGGCCGCCGACCTGCGCGCCATGCTGGCCAGCCAGCTCGTCGCCGCGCTCGACCCGACAATGGACCGCAGCCTCAGGGCGACGCCGCACCACGACTCGACCGACGGCCGGCCGGCCGTCGTCCTCGTCGTGGGTGTCAACGGCGCGGGCAAGACCACCACCTGCGGCAAGATCGCCCGGGTCCTCATCGCCGACGGACACTCGGTCGTGCTCGGCGCGGCCGACACGTTCCGGGCCGCCGCCGCCGACCAGCTCGCCACCTGGGGCGGCCGGGTCGACGCCGAGGACGTGCGCGGTCCCGAGGGCGGCGACCCGGCCGCCGTCGCCTTCGACGCGGTCAAGCGCGGCACCGAGACCGGCGTGGACACGGTCCTCATCGACACGGCCGGCCGGCTGCAGAACAAGATCGGCCTGATGGACGAGCTGGGCAAGGTCAAGCGCGTGGTGAGCCGCCACGGCCCCGTTGACGAGACGCTGCTCATCCTCGACGCCACCACCGGCCAGAACGGGCTGGAGCAGGCACGCGTTTTCACCGAGGTGGTGGACGTGACCGGCGTCGCGCTCACGAAACTGGACGGCACCGCGAAAGGTGGCATCGTCATCGCCGTACAGCGCAAGCTCGGCATTCCGGTTAAACTGGTCGGCCTCGGGGAGGGGCCGGACGACCTGGCGCCCTTCGAGCCCGCGGCGTTCGTGGACGCGCTTCTCGCCGAGTGAGCGCAGGCCATGCGTCGGACGGCCCGTTAGTGGGTACCGATTAGATTGGTCAGACCCGCGTGGCGTTCCGCGCGGCGAGCGCGGGGAGGGGCGTCCGACGTTGGTGCAGCAGGAGATCCCACTGCTGGGCGGGAACACCAGCACGGTGGTGCGGGTCGGGGACACGGTGCGGCGCAATGCCGGCCCCTGGACGCCGGCCGTGCACGCGTTGCTGCACCACCTGGAGCGGGTCGGGTTCACCGGCGCGCCCCGGGCCCTGGGCATGGACGAGCGCGGCCGCGAGGTCCTGTCGTACCTGGAGGGTGAATGCGGTTCGTATCCACTGCAGCCGCATTGGGTCACCGATGAGGCGCTCGTCGCCGTCGCCACGATGCTGCGCCGCTTCCACGACGCGCAGTACGGGTTCCGCACCCCGCCCGGCGCGGTGTGGCGCTCGTTCGGGCCGCCGCCGCCCGGCACCGAGGTCATCTGCCACCACGACGCCGCCCCGCACAACGTCATCTGGCGCCCCGACGACACCATCGCCCTGATCGACTTCGACCTCGCCTCGCCGGGCGCGCGCATCTACGACGTGGCGTACGCGGCGTGGACCTGGGTGCCCCTGTTCTCCGACAACGACTCGGTGACGCTCGGCTGGCACAGCCCCGACCGCCCGCGCCGGCTGCGCCTGTTCGCCAACGCGTACGGCCTGATCCCGCGCGACCGCCACCGCCTCGTCGGCGCCATCCGGGCCCGCATCATCGACCACGTCGAGGGCATCCGCCGCATGGCCGCGGCCGGCGAGCCGGCCTTCGTGCGCATCGTCCACAAGGGCCACCTGCGGCGCCCGATGCGCGACCTGCGCCTGATCGACCACGAGCGCTACGCCCTGGAGGCGGCCCTCCGCTGACCCGACCGCGAAGATCAGCTCCGCGGCGCACCGGGACGGATGACGGGGCGCGCGCCCCGGTCGGCTAGCGTGTTGCTATGGGGCGGACAGCGGTGATCGTCGGGCGACTTGCCCGCTTCATGCTGCTGTGCTGCACCGCGCTCGGCGTCTCGGCGATGCACACGATGGGCCACGAAGGGCCGGGTCACCTGGCCGCCGGCCATCACGCAGCGCCCGCCCACGCCGCACCGGTCGACGCCATGCCGGACTGTGCCGACCCCTGCGTCACTGCCCGGGAGTCGCCCGCCGAGCCCGGCGGCGACTGGGCGTTCTGGAGCGTCTGCCTGGCGGTCCTCGCGGCGGTGGGGCTGGCCGCGCTGCTGGCGCTCGCGCTGCGTGGCGCCCGGTCACGCCCGTCCGCGCTCCGGTGGATCTCCCGCGTCGGCCCGCCGACCGGACGGGGACCGCCCCGGTCGGCGCACGGGCTGCGCTTGGCGGCCGTTTCGGTGATGCGCGTATAGGACGCCCCCACGGGTTGTTCCGTGGCTGGTCGCTGTCCGTACGTCGTTTCTCACCGAAGGGTTTTCTCCATATGTTCACTGCTCGCAAGGCGCTGTGTGTCGGCGCGGTCGGCCTGGTCCTCGCGCTCGCCGGCTGTTCGGGCGGTCACCAGACCGGCCACCCCATGCCGACCATGCCGCACGGCCAGAGCGCCGGCGCATCGGGCACGGCGGCCGCCAACCAGGCGGACATCATGTTCGCGCAGATGATGATCCCGCATCACCAGCAGGCCGTGGAGATGTCCGAGCTGGCCACCGGCCGGGTCGCGGACGCCGAGGTCGCCGCGCTGGCGGCGCAGATCAAGGGCGCCCAGGCGCCGGAGATCGCCACCATGACGGGCTGGCTGACGGCCTGGGGCCAGCCCACCCACATGCCCATGGACATGGGCCACGGGATGGCGGGCATGGTGAGCGCCGCCGACATGGCCAAGCTGAAGGCGGCCACCGGCAAGGAGTTCGACAAGCTGTACGCCACGCACATGATCGCCCACCACGAGGGCGCGATCACGATGGCCAGGACCGAGCTCGCGGACGGGTCCAACCCCGAGGCGAAGGCCCTGGCCCAGCAGATCATCACGGCCCAGGAGGCGGAGATCGTCACGATGAAGGCGATCCTGGCCCGCCTCTAACCTCGGTTGCGGCGGGAACCTGCCCCTGGAAGGGCCGGTTCCCGCCGTACCCCCGGTCAGTTACCGCCGGCGTCACCCGGACCAGAAGATGTCGCCGAGGCAGAGCATCGTGCCGGTACGGCCGTCGGTGCTGGTCCAGATGCCGCCGAGGGAGTCGGTGAACGTGCATGTGGCGGTGTTGAGCGCACGATCGCGGGACACGTCGGTGATCACGCCGAGTACCTGGTAGCGTGCGTCCTCGTCGGTGCACTCGACCTCGTGAGCGTGGACCTCGCCGACGGTGGCGCCGTCCAGCCTGTCGACCGCGACGCAGTCGTAGGTCCCCAGACCGTTCACCGCGACGTTGACCGGCGCGAATGTCTCAGTCGGGGCCGGTGTCGCGGTGCTGGCGGGGTTGCCGGCACGCAGCCACCAGAGCACGCCCACGGCCCCAACGGCACAGATGGCGAGAAGCAGGACGGCGACCACCCCGCCGACGATCCACAGCACCGTGCGTCGCGGCGGCCGGCCCGGCGGTGGCGCTGCGGGCCAGCGGGTCGGCGGCGGCTGCTGCGGCCACCAGGTGGGTGGCGGCGGGGGCGGATACGCCGGGGACGGGTCGGCGGGCCCGGAACTGGTCACCGCAGCTCCCTCCGGTTCGACAGGAGCAGGCCGAGCAGCGCGCCGACCGCGCACACCGCCGCCGTGACGGCGAAGATCTCCGAGTACTCCGTGCGGAGCGCCGCGTTGAGCGCCACCGCGTAGGCGTCGGCCTGGCGCTGGAACTCCTCCTTGGTCACGCCGAACGGCAGCGGCGTGGCGAGGTCGGCGGTCAGCTCCTTGAACCGGTGCAGCCCCCACGCGGTGAGCGCGGCGACGCCGATGAGCATGCCCATCATGCGCGCGAGCACGACGGCCGCCGAGGCGGTGCCGTGCCGGGCCGCGGGGGCGAGCCGCAGCACCACGGCCGACAGCGGCGCGATCACCAGGCCCAGCCCCAGGCCGGCCAGGACGAGGTCGGTGTCCAGCCGCGGCAGGCTCACGAGCCCCAGGTCGTACCGCGCGGCCAGCACGTCGGTCGGCCACCGCGACATCAGGGAGTACGCCGCGGCGGCCGCGCCGAGGCCCGCGAACGTGACCCAGCGCTCGCCCGCCTTCCGCGCGAGCCATCCGCCCACGACGGCGCCCACGGGCAGCGCCGCGAGGAACCGGACCAGCACGAGCGCCGCGCCCGTGGAGTCCAGCCGCAGCGCCGTCTGCGCCACGAGCTCCACGTCGACGAGGGTGACCATGAGGGCCGTGCCGGCCGCGAAGCTCGCGCCCAGCGCGGCGAGGAACGGCCCGCGCGCCACCCCGGTCGGGTCGAACAGCCGCGCCCGGCCGGTGCGGCCCGCGAACACCTCCCAGGCGAGGAACGCCAGGAAAACGCCGCCGGCGGCGGCCAGCGTGACCGGACCCCACGGGGGCAGCACGGCGTGCTCCGGGTCGGGGTTGTGCAGCCCGACGACGAGCAGCCCGAGGCACGCGGCGAGCAGCAGCCCGCCGACCACGTCGACACCCGCGCGCGGGGCGGCGGCGGTTGGCGCGCCCGGATCCTCCGCACTGCCCGGCGAGTCCGCCGGCGCCGGCGCGCTGTGGGCCGTACCCGCCAAAGGTTTGAGGGCGACGTGGACCGCGACCATCGCGATCAGCGTGAGCGGCACGTTGATCCAGAAGATGCCGCGCCAGCCCAGCCACGCCGCGATGCCCGCGCCGTAGAGGGGGCCGAGTACGCTACCCAGCTCCTGCGCGGCGCCCACCATGCCGAGCGCCACCGGGCGGGTCGCGGCGGCGAACAGGTCCCCGACCAGCGCCATCGTCACGGGCAGCAGCGCGCCGCCGGCGAGGCCCTGCACCGCCCGGCCGACGACGAGCAGGGCGACGCCCGGGGCGAACGCGGTCAGGGCCGAGCCGATCGCGAAGCCCGCCAGGCAGATCTGGATGAGCGGGCGGCGGCCGTAGCGGTCGGACAGGCTGCCCAGTAGCGGCATGCCGGCCACGTAGCCGAGCAGGTAGCCCGTGACGACCGGGGTGACCCGCTCCAGGTGGTTGACGGGGACGCTGAGGTCCTTGGCGAGGGTGACGAGGATCGTCACCACCACGTACGCGTCGAGGGCGGCGAGCAGCACGGCGGCGCCGGTGACGCCGATCGCGGCCCGCCGCCCCGCGCGTGGCGCGGCAGCTACGTCAGGGAGCACTGATCGTGACCCCGGAGTTGATCTGGTCGACGGTGAGGGTGACCGTCGCGGGCTTGTCCGCGCCGGGCACCACGAACGACGCCTTGCGCAGGGTGGAGTCGACGGTGTCGAGCCACACCTGGCCGGTGATGCCCGTGCCGATGCCCGGCAGGAGCTGGCCCATCGCGGCGTCCGCGAAGGTGGCCGAGACCTTGTAGGTCTCCTTGCCGTCGACCGTCTCCTTGCCCTGGGTGGCGCCGTTGGTCGCCGTAGCGAGCACGTTGGCCACGCCGCGGTTCGGGTCGAGCACGGCGGCCGGGTCGAAGACACCGGTCAGCTGGCTCATCGGCTGGGTGGCCCAGCCGCCCGTCGGGCCCTTGAGGTAGGCGGTCTTGTTGACGATCACGAACGAAAGCTCAACCAGGAGGGTGAACTGTTCCAGCTGAACGGTGCCCTTGGCATCGCCCGCCCGGGTGATCACGCCGTCGGCCTTCTTCATCGGGAGGTCCGGCAGGGTGCCGTCCACGGTGATGACGACGTGGGCGTCGGTCACCTCCTTCATCTTCGCGGCGGCCTTCGTGAGCAGCTCAGATCCGGCCGGAAGACTGGCCGGGGCGGCCTTCTTCGGGCCGCAGCCGGCGGTCCCGGCGAGCACGGCGAGCAGGGTGACGGCGGTGGTGAGGAGGACCCGGGGTCGAGGCATGACCGCGATGCTAGTGGGGCCGGTAAACCCCTTCCATGGTCAGTTGAACGGCCGTGACCGGGAGAGGTGTGGCGTCCTTCACACGTACGAAACACATGGTGACGGTCTGGAAACCTATCGGGGACCTTGCGCGAAACAGCGGTACGCGACGCTTCCCGCCATCCGACGTACCGGCATCGCTGCCAGCGTCGGAAGGGAGGATTCTCAATCCAAGGAGGGGCAGCGTGCCTCTGCTCGTCGAAGGACCGACCCTCAACCCGGGTAACACCACCTGGTTGCTGGTGTCGTCCGCACTCGTTCTGCTCATGACGCCGGGGCTGGCCTTTTTCTACGGTGGCCTGAACCGGTCCAAGAGCGTGCTCAACATGATGATGATGAGCTTCTCGTCCATCGGGCTCATCTCCGTGCTGTGGCTCATCTACGGTTTCTCGCTGTCCTTCGGCGTCAACGGCGACAGCGGGTGGAACAAGTTCATCGGCAGCTTCACCCAGTACACGGGTGACAAGACCGATGTGATCTACAGCGAGCTCTGGCTCGGTGACATCACCGGCGTGCCGACGTACGTGTTCATGGCCTTCCAGATGATGTTCGCCATCATCACGGTCGCCCTGATCAGCGGCGCGCTGTCGGACCGGACCAAGTTCGCCGGCTGGCTGGTCTTCGCGACCGGCTGGTTCACGCTGGTCTACGTCCCCGTGGCCCACTGGGTCTGGGGCGGCGGCTTCATCTGGTCGGACTTCCACGCGCTGGACTTCGCCGGTGGTACGGCGGTCCACATCAACGCCGGTGCGGCGGCCCTGGCCGTGGCCCTGGTGCTGGGCAAGCGCGTCGGCTGGCCGAAGGAGAGCTTCAAGCCGCACAACGTGCCGTTCGTGGCGCTCGGCGCCGGCCTGCTGTGGTTCGGCTGGTTCGGCTTCAACGCCGGCTCCGAGCTGGCCGCCGACGGGACCGCGGCGGCCGCGTTCGTCAACACGCAGGTCGCGACCGCCGCCGCCCTGATGGGCTGGATCCTCGTCGAGTGGATCCGCGACGGCAAGCCCACCCTCGTCGGCGCCTCCTCCGGTGCGGTCGCGGGTCTGGTCGCCATCACCCCCGCCTGTGGCTTCATCTCGCCGTTCTACGCGGTGGTCCTCGGTGTCGTCGCCGGTGTGGTCTGCTCGCTGGCCGTCGCCCTGAAGTACAAGTTCGGCTTCGACGACTCGCTCGACGTCGTCGCGGTCCACTTCATCGGTGGCTGGATCGGCTCGCTGTCGCTGGGCTTCTTCGCCAACGACTTCATCAACTCCTGGATCACGGACGAGAAGTTCCTCAACGCGAACAACGGTCTGCTCTACGGCGGCGGCTGGACGCAGCTGTGGAACCAGTTCCGGGCAAGCGGCGTCGTCACGGTCTACTCGTTCGCGATCGCGGCCCTGCTGGCGCTGATCATCAAGGTCACCATCGGGTTCCGCGTCTCGCCTGAGGCCGAGGTCGACGGCATCGACGTGGCCGAGCACGCGGAGAGCGCGTACGACACCACGCCCGGTGGCGGCGGCAGCAGCGCCGGCGCGTTCGCCCTCGCGGGCATCTCTCCCTCCGGGGCTCCGGAGAAATCGGCGGAAGCTCCCGCCGAAAAGGTTGCAGGCTAAGGTCGACGGAGCGTCCTCGAATGGAGGGGTTGAGCATGAAGCTGGTGACCGCGGTCATCAAGCCGCACCAGCTCGATGCGGTCAAGGAGGCTCTGCACGCCATGGGCGTCGCGGGCATGACCGTCAGCGAGGTTCAGGGTTACGGTCGGCAGAAGGGCCACACCGAGGTGTACCGGGGTGCCGAGTACACGGTGGAGTTCCTTCCCAAGATCCGCGTTGAGGTTCTCATCGACGAGATCGACGTGGAGAAGGTCGTTGACGCCGTGGTCAGCGCCTCCCGCACCGGCAAGATCGGTGACGGGAAGGTCTGGGTCGCCCCGGTCGAAGAGGTGATCCGGGTCCGCACCGGCGAGCGCGGCCTCGACGCGCTCTAGTCCTGACCACTTATTGATCATGGATGTGGAGACCCGAACCCCCATGGAGTCCGACCCCAAATCCATGATCGGTCGAACCGGCGTAGGCGCCGCCGCACGCGAGCAGCGTGCGGCGGCGCTCGACGTCTGGCTCTCCGATCTGTTCGAAGCCGCGGCGGGCGACGCCGCGGGCGAGGTGGCCCTCGTCGCGCTCGGGGGCCTGGGCCGGCTGGAGATGGCCCCCTACGCCGACCTCGACCTCGTGCTGATCCACCGCGGGCTGCGCGACATCGGCGCGGTCGCGGAGAAGATCTGGTACCCCATCTGGGACGCCGGACTCACCCTCGACCACTCCGTACGCACCATCGACGAGGCGCTCGGCGTGGCCGCCGAGGACACCAAGGCCGGCCTCGGCCTGCTCGACGCCCGTCACCTCACCGGCTCGGCGGAGCTCACCGCGCAACTGCGCGACCTCACCCTGGCCCAGTGGCGCCAGAAGGCCCGCCACCACCTGCCCATGCTGCGCGAGCTGACCACCCACCGCTGGCGCGTGCAGGGCGAGCTCGCCTTCCTCCTCGACGGTGACATCAAGGAGGCCCGCGGCGGCCTGCGCGACGTCCGCGTCCTGCGCGGCGTCGGGTACGCCCAGGTCGCCGACGCGTGGCGGCCGCCCGTCCGGGCCGCGTACACCCGTCTGCTCGACGTGCGCGACGCGCTGCACCTCGTCGCCGGCCGGCGCCGTGACCGCCTCTTCGCCCAGGACCTCGCCGAGGTCGGCGGCATGCTCGAGCTCCTCGGCGGGGGCGACGCCCTACGCCGCCGGGTCACCGACGACGCCCGCGCGATCGCGTACGCCGTCGACGACGCCCTGCGCGCCGCCGAACGCTGGCTGGCCGTGCAGCGTCGCGGTCCGCGAAGGACAACCCCGACCGTACGGGTGCCCGTGGCGCCCGACGTGGTCGCCCAGGACGGCGAGGTCGTGCTCGCCCGCGCCGCCGTCACCCCGACGGTCGACCCGACCCTGTCGCTGCGCGTGGCCGCCGCGGCCGCCCGCAACGGGCTGCGCATCTCGCCCGGCACGCTCGAATGGCTCGCCCGGCGCTGCCCGCCCCTGCCCCGACCGTGGCCGGCGTCCGCCCGCGCCGCGTTCGCCCAGCTTCTCGGCTCCGGCCCGGCGCTGGTCGAGACCTGGGAGGCGTGCGACCGGTTCGGCCTGGTCAGCACCTGGCTGCCGGAGTGGGCCCGGATCCGCAGCGCCCCCCAGCACAACCCGGTGCACCGGTACACCCTCGACCGGCACCTCATCGAGACCGTCGGCCACGCGGCGCGCTTCGCCCGCGAGGTCGCCCGGCCCGACCTGCTGAGCCTCGGCGCGCTGCTGCACGACATCGGCAAGGGCCTGCCCGGCGACCACTCCGTCGTCGGCGTCGACGTCGCCGTGCGCCTCGCCACCTCCATCGGCATCAGTCGCGAGGACGCGTCGGTCATCGGCACACTGGTCCGGCACCACCTGCTGCTGCCCGAGGTCGCCACCCGGCGTGACCTCGCCGACCCGGAGACCGTCCGGCACGTCGTCGACTGCGTCGGCGACGTGGACACCCTCGAGCTCCTCCACGCGCTCAGCCGCGCCGACGCCGCCGCGACCGGCCCGGCCGCCTGGTCGGCGTGGAAGGAACGCCTCGTCGCCGACCTGGTCCACCGCGTGCGTACGGCCCTGGAGAGCGGCATCGTCGCCGCGCCGCCCTCGCTGGACACCCGCTACGCCGTGTTGGCCACGGGCGCCCTGCCGGCCGTGGAGCTGACGCCCGACCGGGTCGTCGTCGCCGCGTACGACCGGCCCGGCCTGCTCGCCTCCGTCGCCGGCTGCCTCACCCTGCACCGCCTCGACGTCGTCTCCGTGGACGCCTCGACGGTGCCCGTGGACGGCGGCCTCGGCCGGGAGGTGGCGATCGTCGTCTGCCGGGTGCAGCCGCGCGACGCCGCCGGCCCCGACCGCGAACGCCTCGTCGGCGACGTACGCCGCGCCGTCAGCGGCGAACTGCGCGTCGACGAGGCCCTGGCCGCCCGCGCCCGGGCCAGCCGGCTGCGCTCGACGAACCGCGGCGTCGCCCCGCCACCGCCGCGGGTCGTCTGGGCGGTCGACGGCGCCACCGACGCGGCGATCCTCGAACTGCGCGCCGGCGACGACGTCGGCCTGCTGTTCCGGGTCGCCCGCGCGCTGGAGGAGACCGGCGCGGACATCCGCGCGGCGCGCATCTCGACGCTCGGCGCGGACATCGTGGACGCCTTCTACCTCAACGGCGACTGGAGCGACCCCGAGGCCCGGGCCCGCATCGAACGCGCCCTCCTGGCGGCAGCCGCCCCCGGCTGACGCTCCCCGACCTGCCGGCCGTCCGTCGGACGTTCACCCGTCCGCGAGGCGTCCCCACCCCGCCATCTGCTCACCTCTGGTGCACATGTCGCGATCCCGTGAGCGCCGTGTCCGCCGGATGGGCACATCCGGCGGGGCGAGGTGGGCCGGGGCCGCAACATGTGACCTTTTGGCGGGTGTGCGACGCCCTGGGCTCGCCAGTTGTGAGCTTTTGGCGGGAGCGCGACGCCCTGGGCTCGCCAGATGTGAGCTTCTGGCGGGTGCGCGACGCTCTGGGTTCGCCAGTTGTGAGCTTTTGGCGGGTGCGCGACGCTCTGGTTCCGCCAGTTGTGAGCTTTTGGCGGGTGCGCGACGCCCTGGGCTCGCCAGATGTGAGCTTTTGGCGAGGCGGAAGGCCACCCCGCCCACCAGATGTGCGCTTCTGGTGAGCCGGTCGCCTGGAAGTTCGCCAGAAGCGCACATCTGGCGGGCCTTGACGCCCTCAACCCCGCCAACTGTGCGCATGTGTCGTGACTGCAGGCGCCGGGCGACGTCAGATGTGCATATGTGGCGGGCCGGACGGCGGGCACCCGGGGTTTCCGGCCCAGCGTCGTGATCATGAGGCCGCCGGGGGTCGGTGTCCGCCGCCCGTTGGTGCCAAGATTCGGGTTTGGCGTGCGGGAGTGTGGCTGGGCTGCGTTCCGGGCATGGCGTACTCGTAGTGATCTTGATCTTTGGGTAGGGAGTCGGGGGGAAGGGTGTGGGGCGGCTACCCTGTGAGGGGGTCGGCTCCGCCGACCGAGCCGAATCAGACTTGTGGGGATAATCTGCCGTGTTCGACACGCTGAGCGACCGCCTTACCGGGATCTTCGCCAAGCTCAAGGGGAAGGGCCGGCTCACCGACGCCGACATCGACGCCACCGCGCGCGAGATCCGTCTCGCGTTGCTGGAGGCGGACGTCGCGTTGCCCGTGGTCAAGGCGTTCATCGCCCGGCTGAAGGAGCGCGCGCGGGGTGCCGAGGTGCACGGGGCGCTCAACCCCGCGCAGCAGGTCATCAAGATCGTGCACGAGGAGCTGGTCGGCGTCCTCGGTGGGGAGGCGCGGCGGCTGCAGTTCGCCAAGCACCCGCCTACCGTGATCATGCTGGCCGGTCTGCAGGGTTCCGGTAAGACGACCCTCGCGGGCAAGCTGGCCCGTCACCTCAAGGGCCTGGGCCACCAGCCGCTGCTGGTCGCGTGTGACCTGCAGCGCCCCAATGCGGTCAACCAGCTGCAGGTGCTCGGCGGCCGGGCGGGCGTCGAGGTGTACGCGCCGCAGCCCGGCAACGGCGTCGGCGACCCGGTGCAGGTCGCCAAGGACTCGATCGAGCACGCCCGCCGCGCCATGCGCGACATCGTCATCGTCGACACCGCCGGCCGGCTGGGCATCGACACCGAGATGATGCGGCAGGCGGCGGACATCCGCGACGCCGTGCAGCCCGACGAGGTCATCTTCGTCATCGACGCGATGGTCGGTCAGGACGCGGTCGCGACGGCCGAGGCGTTCCGCGACGGCGTGGGCATCACGGGCGTGGTGCTGTCGAAGCTCGACGGCGACGCGCGCGGTGGTGCCGCGCTGTCCGTCCGCGAGGTGACCGGCTCGCCGATCCTCTTCGCGTCCACCGGCGAGAAGCTGGAGGACTTCGACGTCTTCCACCCCGACCGGATGGCCAGCCGGATCCTCGGCATGGGCGACATGCTCACGCTCATCGAGCAGGCCGAGTCGGCGTTCGACGCCGACCAGAAGGAGAAGATGGCCGCCAAGCTCATGGGCGGTCAGACCTTCACGCTGGACGACTTCCTCGACCAGCTCATCGCCGTACGCCGGATGGGTCCCATCAGCAACCTGCTCGGCATGCTGCCGGGCATGGGCCAGATGAAGGACCAGCTCGCGGAGCTCGACGACAAGCACTTCGACAAGGTCACCGCGATCATCCGGTCGATGACCCCGGGCGAGCGCGAGGAGCCGAAGATCATCAACGGCTCGCGCCGGCTGCGCATCGCCAACGGCTCCGGCGTCACCGTTATGGACGTCAACCAGCTGCTCAACCGCTTCGCCGACGCGCAGAAGATGATGAAGCAGATGGGCCCCATGATGGGCCTGCCCGGCCGCCGCAAGGCCACCAAGTCGCCGAAGAACAAGCGCAAGGGCGGCAAGGGCTCCGGCGGCCGTCCCGGCAAGGCGGCCGGCGCGCTGCCGGGCGGGCTGCCGACCGGCGGCATGCCGCAGCTGCCCCCGGGCCTGGACCCGACCGCGCTCGGCGGCAACCAGGGCCTGCCGCCCGGCATGAAGCTGCCTAACCTCGACTTCTCGAAGTTCAAGCGCGACAAGTAGTCAGCTGTGGCTCATCGTGTTGAGGAAGCCGATGAGCGCGGCTCCCCACCACGCCGCCTGCGAGACGGCCGAGATGCTGGCCGCCCGCAGGAAGATCCGCAGCGGCAGTTTCGGGGTCCCGACCGCCTCGGCCGGGGCCCCGACCTCCAGTGCCACGGCGGCTTCCGGATTCACCTGGACCACCGCGTGGCGACCGGTTGACTCGTCCACCGCGTGCCGGCCCCGTGAGGCATGCTGGTCGAGGAACCCACGCAGGTCGCGACCGAGGCGCCGGGCCCGTACCCCGTTAAGACCGACCACCAGGACGAGCACCATCTTGAGCGCGGTGAGCGGGCGGTCGAGGTGGGGGCTGAGGAGCAGGCCGCTGCCGGCGAGCCCGACCAGGCCGATCCAGATCAGCGGGTCGAGGGTGAGCGCGAGCGTAGTAACCCGTTCCAGGGTCGTCCGCCGCAGCAGCCACGCCACGCTGTAGCACTCGACGCACAGCACGGCGCCGAACCCGACGGCAAGGCTGATCAGGTGCGCGAACAGCGCGTACGGCCGCAGCGCCGCGCTCGGCTGCACCACCACCGCGGTCACGATGACGGCGACCCAGGCGCCGACGACGACGCTGGCGTGGCTCACGCGCCACCGCACCGGCACGGGCGCGACGGAGTCCAGTGCTCGTGTCGACATCGGATCACCTCAACGGATAGGCATTCATAAAAATTCTCGGAGTACGCCCGAGGCGGTGGGTAGTCGCGCCCCCTACGCGGCGATGGCGCGAGCGGGTTGTGCAGGGCGGCGCGGCGAAAGGCCCACCTGTGGCAGGTGGAACTTACAGAACTACATGCGTCGATACGCTCGGGAAACCTGGAATGACACCAGAAAACCGCCGGTCGCGGGCGTGCGCGGCACCCCTAGACTGTGGCCCGTGCGAACGATCGAAGCGACCGTGCCGGGCGGCGACACGTGGGCCGTCCGGGTCGCCTGGTTGCCCCGCTGGCGCGCGCTCGCCCGGCGGTTCGGGGGCTGGCGGCGCCGGCGCCGCGAGGATGGCGGTTTCGACGTCAACGGGGCCGACGCGGGCGACCTCGTCAACGCCGTCCCCTCCGGGGGCGGCGGGAGCGGTGGCGGCGGGCTGGGCAGCCTCGGCGACGAGCTCCTCATCATCGCGGTCGTCTTCATCGGGATCATCGCGGCCATCGCGCTGTTCTGGTGGGTGCTGCTGCCGCTCCTGCTGCTCCTCGTGGACATCGTCGTGGTGATCCTGCTCGCCGTGGTGGCGGCCGTGGCGCGGGTGCTGTTCCGCCGGCCGTGGACGGTGGAGGCCAGCCGCGCTGTCGGCGACGTCGAGGAGTACTTCGCGACCGACGTGGTCGGCTGGAAGGCCGCCCTGCGCACCCGTGACGAGATCGCCGACAAGCTCCGCGCCGGCTATCCGCCGCCGATCGTCGGCACGCTCGGCCGTCGCCCCGCCTGAGCCCGTGCCGATGTGGGTCGCCTTCGGCGACGCGGTCGTGCGCGCCGAGAAGATCACTCGGGACCAGTTCTCGCCCGAACACCGCAACCAGGTCATGCGGCTCGGCGCGGACGGCGACGCGCTGCTCTTCCCCGACCCGCGCTGGCGGTCGGTGTTCCTCGGCGCCGGCGAGGAGAAGGCGGCCCACCTGGTCCGCGACCACGACGCGCGGGTCTTCGTCGTCGAGCTGATCGACGAACGTTCCTACCTCAACGGCCGCCTGGCCGACGGCGTGTACTTCGCGACCCTGCGGCACGCGGGCGCCGAACGCGGCGCCGTCCCGGGCCGCCGCTTCACCGGCCTGATCAAGGCCCGCGAGTACGTCCACGGCTACGAGTGGTCCCGCTTCCAGTGGCGCCCCGACCGGCGCCGCTTCGTCGACCACCTGCTGACCGCGTACCTGCGCACCTGGTTCACCGGCCGGTACCAGGAGTACCGCGTCCGGTTCGGCGACGTCCACGAGCGCAACGTGCTCTTCGAGGTGCGGCCGTTGGCGGCGCGCGGCGTGCTGGTCCCCGCCCGCGACGCGAGCGGCGCATGGCGGCTGGTCAAGGTGGGCGTGCGCCCGGTGGATGTCCGGTGAGCCGCGGCCCGACCCGGGCATCCGCGACGGTCGGCGGCCAGTATCCTTCGTGATCTATGTGGGGGACCTTTAGCGCGCGTACGCGCTGGATTGTGGTGGGAACGGCGTCGGCCGTTGTGGCGGCGGTGGCGGTGTGGCTGCTCTGGCCGGCGGCGGAGGAACCCCGGCCGCGGGAGTACGCCGATGTGACGGCCTGCCTGCTGACCGACCAACGTGGACTGTCCGACAGTGAGGCGGCCGCCACGTGGGCCGGCATGCAGGAGGCCTCGCTGGCCACCAAGGGGCAGGTGCGCTACCTGCAGGTCGCTGGCGCACAGACCGTCGATAACGCTGCGACGTTCGTGGGCACGCTGATGCTCAACCGCTGCGCCGTCATCGTGGGCGTCGGCCCGTTGCCGAGGGAAGCCATCGCGCAGACGGCGCCCAACCACCCGGACCAACGCTTCATGGTGGTGGGTGAGGGGTCGGGCGGTGCGAATGTGTCCACAGTGTCCGCTGTGCCGGCCAATGACCTTCGCGGGCTGATCTCCAACGCTATCGAATTTTTTCTGACCGCCGGTAACTGAAAGTAACGCGGTACTCATATAAGTTCCTTGATCTTTGATCTTCCGCGACGCCACAATCGCAGGACTGTTCTGGTGGCGCAACGGGGGTAGCGCACTATGCGCCGGTTCACGAGTCGTGCTGCGGTCGTCCTGACCATGCTGCTTGCCATCGAGATCGGCGTGCCGCTGGGCGGACTGCCGACGGCAACCGGACGGTCCACGTCTTCGACCGGGCCGACCGCGAGTACGAGACAAGGCTGCCGGCGTACACGCCGCCGGGCTCCTCGACCCCGATCACGCCGGTCACCTCGGTGACGTACGACGTCCTCGGCCAGCCCGAGACGATGACGGACGCGGCCGGCAAGGTCACCACCCTGGTGTACGACCAGTTCGGCCGGGTGGCGAAGGCCACCGCGCCCGACGGCGGTGTCACTAAGACCGTGTACGACATGCTGGGCAACCCGCTGTCGGTCACCGACCCGACCGGCGCGGTGACCACCTCCACGTACGACTTCATGGGCCGTACGAAGACGTCGACGAACGTGGTCCGGCAGACGAGCGCCAGCCACACGACCACCAACGAGTACGACACGGCCGGCCGGCTGCGGCAGGTCACCTCGCCCGGCAACGTCACCACCACGTACACCTACAACGCCGCCGGCGAGGCGCTCACGGTGACCGACGGCGCGTCGAAGATCACCAAGATGACGTACGACGGCCTCGGCCGGGTCGTCAAGGTGGAGCAGCCCGACCTCACGTACGTCACGAGCACCTACGACATGCTGAGCCGGCAACTGTCCGCGTCGTCGTACTCGACGGCCGGCACGCTGCTGTCGACCGAGTCCAAGACTTACGACGCCATGGGCAATCTGCTCACGGCCACGGACGAGCGCGGCACGACGGCCACGTTCACCTACGACCCGACCGGCATGCCGCTCACCCAGGTGCAGCCGATCAACGCGACCGACTCGATCACCACCTCGTTCGGGTACGACCTGGTGGGCAACCGCACCCAGTTCGTCGACGGACGCGACAACGCGTTCTGGACCACGTACAACGTGTGGAACCTGCCGGAGTCGCAGATCGAGCCCGCCACGGCGGCCTACCCCAACGCGGCCGACCGCACGTACACCACCGCGTACAACGTGCGCGGGCGGGCCGCGTCCCTGACCCAGCCCGGGGGCGTGACCCAGACGTTCGGGTACGACGACATGGGCCGGTTGACCTCGCACACGGGGGCGGGCGCGGAGGCCACGACGGCGGCCCGCACGTTCGGCTACGACCTGTCCGGCCGGATGACGTCGTTCGCCGTGCCGGGCGCCAGCAACACCATCACGTACGACGACCGTGACCTGCCCCTGACCATCACCGGGCCGTCGGGCAACTCGTCGTTCGGGTACAACAGCGACGGGTCCATGACGACGCGCACGGACGCGGCCGGCACAACCAACTACACGTACGACTCGGCGGGGCGGATCGCGACCCTGAAGAACACCGCCGCCGGCGTGGACATCGGCTACTCCTACAACGACATGTCGGCGATCTCGAAGCTGACCTACGGCACGACAGGCAACACCCGCACGTTCACCTACGACGACATGCACCGGCTGACCGGCGACGAACTCAAGACGTCGGGCGGCACGTCGATCGCGAAGATCGCCTACGGCTGGGACGCGAACGGCAACGAGACGTCCAAGACCACGACGAACTTCAACGGTACGACCACGGCCAACACGTACACGTACGACCTCGCCGGCCGGCTGACCACCTGGAACAACGGCACGACGACGACGGAGTACACGTACGACAAGGCCGGCAACCGCACGCGTAACGGTTCGCGGTTCTTCACCTACGACGCACGGAACCGGCTTACCAGCGACGGCGTGAAGACATACGCCTACACGCCGCGCGGCTCGCTGGCGACCACCACGACCGGCACGGTCGTCACGGCGACCGCGGCGGACGCGTTCGACCAGGTGATCTCGCAGGGCCATGACACCGGGACGCAGACGTACAGCTACGACGCGTTGAACCGGGCGATCCGGTCCGGCTTCTCGTACACCGGGCTGGGCAACGACCTGGCCGGCGACGGCACCGCGACGTACGTCCGTGACCCGTCCGCCGATGTGGTCGGCGAGGTGGTGGGCGGTAGCCAGCGGTTGGCGTGGACCGACCTGCACGACGACATCGTCGGCCAGTTCACCGCCACGGGTACGACGCTGGCGGGCTCGACCACGTATGACCCGCTCGGCACGGTGCTGGCGAGCACCACGATGATCGGCAACCTCGGGTACCAGTCGGAGTGGACCGACGCGTTCACCAAGCGGGTCAACATGCTGGCCCGCTGGTACAACACGGACACGGGCCAGTTCGACTCCCGCGACACGGCATCGAACAGCCCGATCCCGGCCTCGGTCGACGCGAACCGTTACCAGTACGGCAACGCCAACCCGCTGACGGTCACGGACCCGAGCGGTCACGGTTTCTGGAGCGCGATCAAGAGCGTGGGCAGCGCGGTCGTGAACACGGCGGCGGCCGTCAAGAACGTGGTGTCCACGGTCGCGAACAGCAACCCGGTCACGTCGTGGATCTACAACCGTGCGGCGCAGTACACGTACAGCTGGACCGAAAAGGGCATGGGGTTGCTCAGCTCCGGGCTCAACAAGATGGGGTTCAAGGGCGCGGCCAAGTCCGTCGACAAGGGCCGCAAGAAGGTCGCGGCCGCGGCGAACCATCACAAGAAGAAGGCGGACACCGCCAAGAAAAGGGTCGATCAGAGCGTCAATACGATCAAGGCAGCAGCCAAACGCGCCAAGGACAAGACGCTCAAGAACATAGGCGACGGCCTCAAGAAGACCGGAAAGTGGATCAAGGAACACAAGAAGGCGATCGTCGAAATCGCCGTCGGCGTTGTCGTGATGGCGGGCTGTACGGCGCTGACCGCGGGTGCTGGCGCGATCGCGTGTGCCGCACTGGCGGGAGCGGCCTCAAGCCTTGCCGGTCAAGGCGTCGCCTGCGCTGAGGGCAAGGAGCCGGGCGCCTGTTCGGTGGGTTCGTTCGTCAAGGCCGGCTTGGTCGGTGGCATCAGTGGTGCCGTTGGTGGTGCGGTCGGTGGCCCGCTGGGTGGCAAGCTAGCGCAGACATTCCTGAGCAAGGGCAGTAGTGCGCTCACCCGTGGCCTGTTCGGCGCAGCCAACGGAGCCATCACCGGTGGCGCGAGTGGCGCGGCCTCGGGCGCGGCGGCCTCCGCCGTCGACTACGGCATGTCATGCGGCAAGAACTGCTCCTGGAAGGGTCTCGGCGGCGCTGCTCTCTCGGGAGCTCGGGATGGCGGCATCGCCGGTATGGTCGGCGGCGCTGGTGCCGGCTTCAAGGCGGCTAGGGGCAAGACGTGCCACAGCTTCGACCCCGCCACGCCCGTTGTCATGGCCGACGGCACCACCAAGCCGATTAAGGACGTGTGGGTCGGTGACAAGGTCAAGGCCACTGATCCGGCAACGGGAAAGACTGTGGCCAAGCCGGTTACGCAGCTCCATCTCAATCATGACCGAGACTTGGCGAACGTCACGGTAAAGGACAAGAAGACCGGCAAGGAAACGGTGCTGCACACCACGTGGCACCACCCGTTCTGGAACGTGGACAGCAAGAAGTGGACCGACGCGGCCGACCTCAAGCCGGGCACCCATCTGCGTGACGATCACGGCAAGGCGACCCAGATCGTCACCGCCATCAAGGTCTGGACCGGCCTCCAATGGATGCGCGACCTCACCGTCGCCGACATTCACACGTACTATGTACTCGCAGGTCATACGCCTGTACTCGTCCACAATAACAACTTTGCCTGTCAGAGTGTCGATAATCAGGTCCCCTACGATTCCACCGACCTGAGCTCAGCCGCACTGGACCATCGAATCGCTAACCAAGTCCCTGATGACAGGAACATCGGGGTTTTCGATTACAGTGTTGATGATGTTCGTCAACCTTTGAAACCGATCGTGAGCAACGGGCAGAACCTGCATTCCGAAAAGCAGTTCAAGGACATCGTTGAGGACCTTCAGAATCTAGGGAAGAAGGTCACGGTACATCGGGTATATTCGGAGCAAAACTTCTGTGACCCCTGTGGTGGAATGGTCGACAAGAGGTGGTCGGATGCCGACCATAGCTGGAGCTTTACGGCGGATAAAGCCGTCGCTGGGCGCATAAAGGGTGTTCTGAGCCGGATATTCGGGGGCTGACGGTTGTCCACAAACGACGGATTAGTCAATCTTATTGCCCTGCTTGGCGATGTGGAGGCGCATCAGGTCGGTGAGCGACTCCAACGTGTCTTCTTTCCGCGGTCCCTTGCCGATGATGAGTCCATTTCTCGCCTGAATGATCTCGCGGATCTATGGTCGGTGGATGATCCGTCGACTAGATTCAGGGCGTTGCGAATTGCCGCTGAGATCGTTCGAGGTGTTGCGACTGAGTCCCTGACCGTCGAACGTTGCGATAGCGACCCGTTCCAATCGTGGTTGCGGCGCTTGGAGCACGTCGCCATACGCGATCTGAGTGGGTCAGATCTTGGTTATCACGGTGCCAGTGTGCTGGTTCTGTACTGGTTAGGTGTATTGGCTGAACCAGAAAGCCGGACGATGCCCAACGGCGACTTTCGGCGTCACCTTGAGAACTATGTTGAGATCGGGGACGGATCACCACTTCGGCTTGCAGCAGCTGTCGCACTGGCTCGGTTGAGTGCAGGAACCGGGCTTCCTCATTCGGCGGCGCGGCTCTTTCGTGAGTTCTTGGCTGGGTCATCGCTACCCGGTGATACCTGCTCAGAAGTACTAGGAGATGTCCGTACCGCTATTCGGATTGCGCTGGACGGCCTGCCAGATCAGACTTCAATCTTCGTTCAATCGTGCCAATCAAGCGTTCCTCTGGCTCGGTTCCAGAATATTGGTCAATGTTTGCGTTTGATGGAGACATGGCGCGATGCCCCAGCGCATGTCTTGCCTGCGGTCGCTGAGCGTTTGCGGGATCGTGAAGCGCCGGTCCGCATGGCCGCCGTTAGTGTGGTGCATCGGTCTGGGCAAGCGGCGGCCGAATATTTGAATGAATTGTCTGAGACTTTGCGCGACCCGACTGCTGGAATGAATGGACCCGCCCAACCGCGCCTAGTGGATCTGCTTCGGGCAGAAGCTTTGGCCACCCTCGTTTCATTTGGGCGGACAGACGCCTTGGAAGCCCTTCGTTCCTACCTTTCGAAGCCTTATGGAAATGTCCAGATAAGTTCTTTAGTCGCCGATGCGCGGTTCTTTGCGGCCGAAGTTGTTACGGATATAGCCAACGTCATGCGTGCTGGCGTTCACGCGGAGGCGAGTGTAGAGACCATCCGTGCACTTTCGGGTGTGTTGGACGGGCTTGTGACTTGGGGCAGCGGAACGGAACCGTTCCTTCCCGAGATGGCCGCGTTGTTGAGGAGTAAGGTTGCTGAGTCAGCCGTTCTTGATGTGCTCGCCGAACTTGGGCCGGCGGTAGTTGCAGTAGAGGATCTTCTGTTGGATCAACTTCGCTCGGGCGAAGCGACACCGGGACGGCGCGCTGCAGCTGCGGCTGCGCTGCTTCGTGGCGGATTGGCCTCAGCGGATGAGGCGGCTGCGGTCCTCGCGTCGATGCTGGATCGCCTAGGTTCGCCGCCGGCTGCGGTTAGGTACTTGGCTGATCTCGATTTTCCGCCCGCCGTGTTAGGGAGTAAAGCGCGCATAGGCGTAGTTGAAAAGCTTTTGACGGAGTCCAGAAGTTCGGTTGTTCGAGCAAGTTCAGCCAGAGTTCTATGGAAATGCGGCGAGCGCCGGCCGGGTCTTGCGGAGGCGCTTATGCGCGAGGTAGGTCCATGTCCCAACGGAATCCGTTGTGTCGAATGGCTGGCTGATATGGGTCAGATTGCGGGTACGTGCTATTCAGCATTGCTGCGTATCAAGAATGATCGGCGTCGCGCGCGATGCTTGCATGCGGGTGATTTGGTAGTGGCGGCTGATGAGAGATATCAAGTCGCGATCGCGCAAGCTCTTTCCGTTGTTCCGTAAAGCGCCCTGCATCGAACCGTTGACTTAGTGAGTGTTTGAGAACTACCTGGTCTCCTCGGGTCAGCGCTACTTCTGTTGACGAAGGCCGGTTCGGTGGGTGACCCATGCGGACCCATGAGGTTGATGGCGGCCCAACCGGATCATCGCCTCCGACGCAGCGGGATCGCGTTGTAATCGCGGGCCAGGCGTTGGCCTGCGGACCGTTGACGTCAGCGAGAAATCGGAATGCTGGACAGGGAGAGGCGCTAACTGTCGCTGGGCAGTTTTCGGCGAGCGGAGTGCGACGTGGTCGACGGCCGAACTGCGTCTTATGTCGGAGTTCACATTCGAATACGAGGACAAGATCGTCGTGGTATTCAACACGACGCGGTTTCTCGATGGCGGTGATTCCGCTGACCGCCTTGGCAGGAATCTGCCCATCAACTTGGATCGCCTTACCGGATCCTGTGAGTTCTGTGCCCTCGACGAGGTCATGTTGTACGTCGACCTCGGCCTCTTCCCGGAGCGGTGAACCGTCATCTGGCGCGGGGCCGGTCCCAGCCCGGCGGAAGGCCAGGGCCGGGCGCCGGCCACGGTGGATCGGGCTGGAAGTCGTGGTGCGTACCGTCGAAGGGGTGGTTGCCCGCCTCCGCGAGGGAGGCGAGGTGCTCGCCCAGCGCGCGGATCTCCGCCGCCTCGGTGGCATTCCAGTAGAGCGGGTGCCCGATCCGCGACTCGAACTCGTCGAAGTCCTTCCACCGCCAGGTGCCGTCCGGCTCCACCCAGATGTCGAGTGCGTGGTCGACCGTGTCGAACCCGCCGGACCAGCGCACCGATGGCGCCTCGAGGTTGATATACCACCCGATGAAGTCGGGCTTGAAGAACCACCACACCGAGTAAGCCCCAGCCGGCGGGATCCACAGCAGCAGGCTGGCGCCCTCCCAGGTGAGCTCCTCCAACCGCGCGTCGACCAGTTCGTCGATCGCCGCGTCGTGCAGCGTGCGCCCAGCGGCGTCGATCAGTCGCCAGTAGGGCGATCCGGCGGCGAGCCACAGTAGCGTGCCGGTGTCATCATCGGAGACGACCCGCGCCACCTTTATGAAGGTGAGCTGATCCCCTTTGAAGTACCGCCGCAGCACAAGATCGCCAGCTTTCATGCGCGGCGACGCTACCAGCCTGGGGACGTCCCGTGTTGAGCCCTGACGACATTCTGGTCAGCATCGAGGTATCGGCGGTACCCGCCGAAGTCCCCTTGTCTGAATGGATCAGGCGCGGCCCGGAACTGCGGGCGTTCACGAGTCCGGACCTGCCGCGATCGCGCCTGACCGGCGAGGACCTGCCCCGGGCGGTGATCCCGATCGCCTTCCGCAACGACTACGTGTCGCGCGAGCTGATCGCCACTGGTCAGCTCGCGGATCCGTGGCCCGGGGCAGCGGCACAGGCCGGTGACCCCATGCTGGGCGGTCGCCAGTTGCTCGCCATGATGCTGGGCACCACGCGAACGGACCCGCAGACGCTCGACGCCGAGGTGACGGCCGCGGTCCAACGCTGCGCCGCCGGGCAACAGTGGGACTACGTCGTCGCCTTCGCCGAGACAGCCGGCGGACTCGGACTCCGGGCCGTGGTGCCGGTCCTGTGCGACCTGCTCCCGTCGTGCCCCGACCCCGTGCCGATCATCGACACGTTGGCGCTGCTGGGCGGGTCCGAAGCGGTTCCCGCGCTGGTCGGCCGACTCGGCGGGGAGGCGTCACGACGCTGCCTTTACGCCATCTACGCCATCGGCACACCCGAGGCGCACCGCACCCTGGCCGACATCGCGAACGGGCAGGAGTGGCCGGACGAGCTCCGGCAGCTCGCCCGTCAGCTGGCCTGACGCGGCCGCTGCCACCCTGCGGGCATGTCCACAGGTGGTGTCCAGGCGGCCGGCGGCCGGAAGTCGCAGCCCCGGCCGTCGAACGGGGCCGCGCCGGACTCGATGAGCCCGACGACCCGCTTGCCCTCCGCCCACACCGCCTCGGGGTCGTCGACCCAGTAGACGTCCGGGTGGGCGAGGTGGTCGGCGAACTCGTCCTCGTCCTTCCACCGCCAGGCGCGGTCGGCCGTCGCGACGATGTCGAGGTCCTGGTCGACGGTGTCGATCCCGGCGATGCCGCCGTCGTCCCACCGGGCGCCGGGCTCCTCCAGGTTGACGTACCACTGCCGGAAGCCGCCGTCAGGGTCGAAGAAGAACCACAGCGAGTACGCCCCGGCGCGCGGATGCAGCATCAGCACGTCGTTGCGCCAGGTCAGCTCCTTCATCGCGGTGGCCGTGCGGCCCCATTCGCCGAACGGCACCTCCCGGAACGCGCGGCCGTCGGCCGCCCCGAGGTCGCGGTAGGCGCTGCCGGTGGCGATCCACGTCCACAGCCCGGTCTCGTCGTCGGCGGCCACCCGCCCGACCCAGACCCGGGCGAGCAGGTCGTCGCGCATGAAGTGCCGGCGCAGTATGAGTCGGCCCACCGGCCATGTCCCCGTCATGAGCGGCGAGTCTATCCGCCTACCGGGATGTGGACGTGCCGTCGAGGTTGACGCGGACGACCCGGTCGCGCACCGCGGCGGCGAGCGCGTCGACGTCGACCTCGCGGGACGTGTCGACCTGCAGCACCGCGCCGAGCGCGAGCGGCGCGGCCTCGGCCGCCCAGGTGAGCCACAGCCGGTCGAGCCCGACCTGCGGGCCGTGGATCGGGTGGCGGCTCGGGGCGCGGGCCTCGAACCGGCGCCGCGCCAGCGGCGCGGGCACCTCGCACCAGATCTCCAGGACGTCGGTCGGCGCCACGTTGGCCCGGCGCAGCCCGCGCACGACGATCTCGCGCGTGCGGGGCAGCCAGGCGCTGTCGCAGATCGCGCCGCCGGCGGCGTGGGTGAGCAGGGCCCACATGGTCTCGCTGGCGGCCGCCCCGAGCGCCTGGTTCCACACCGGCTGGGGCCGCGTGTCGGGCGAGTCGACGCCGAGCACGTCGGCGTGCGCCTCCTTGATGACGTCCTTGCTGAACAGGGGGAGGCGCAGCAGCCTGGCCAGGGCCCGGCCGAGCGTGGTCTTGCCGGCCCCTGGCAGCCCGTTCATGAGGATCACGGGCCGGGTCACGACGCGGCGTGCCCTGAATGTCGCTTCCGTGCTCGCAATTCCGGCATGGCGCACACCTCCCCGTACCATGCTGTCACAGAGCGTCACGCCACAGTGGCCCGGACTATCGATATTGGACTATCGAATTACGCGGCCCCGCAGGATGATCCGGGACGGGGCGCGCACGACCTCGAGGTCGGCGCGCGGATCGGTGGGATAGGCGACCAGGTCCGCGAATCCACCCTCGACGAGGCCGGGGAAGCCGAGCCAGGCCCGCGCCCCCCAGGACGCGGCGGCGAGCACGTCGAGCGGGCGCAAGCCGGCGGCGGTGTGCAGCATGAGCATCTCGTCGGCCGCCCGGCCGTGGGCGATGCCGCCGCCCGCGTCGCTGCCCACGAAGATCGGCACCCCGGCCGCGTACGCGTCGGCGACCACCCCCGCGTGCCGGTCGCGCAGGGCCAGCATGTGCTTCGCGTACCCGGGGAATTTGGCCTCGGCCCGCGCGGCGATGTTGCCGAAGGTCATGATGTTGATCATTGTGGGTACGAGGGCGGTGCCGCGCGCCGCCATCTCGGCGATGTCCGCGTCCGACAGGCCGGTGCCGTGCTCGACCGAGTCCACCCCGGCGCGCACCAGCGCCGCCACCGGCTCCTCGGCGAAGGTGTGGACCGCCACCCGGGCGCCGGCCGCGTGCGCCGCGGCGACCGCGCCGGTCATGGTGGCGGCGTCCCAGGCGGGGGCCAGGTCGCCGGCCTCCCGGGAGATCCAGTCGCCCACGAGCTTCACCCAGCCGTTGCCGAGGGCGGCCTGCTCGCGCACGGCCGCGTCGACGCCGTCGGCACCTACCTCGACCCCGATGTCGCGCAGGTAGCGGCGCGGCGGCGCGACGTGTCGCCCCGCCCGGGCCAGTCGCGGCACGTCGGGATCATGATCCAATTCGGGGTACGGGTAGGGCGAGCCGGCGTCGCGGATCGCCAGCACGCCCGCGTCCCGGTCGACGGTGGCGAGCGCGCGGGCCTCGTCAACGGACCCGATCGGCGCGCCGCCGGGCCGGATGCCGATGTGGCAGTGGGCGTCGACCAGTCCGGGCAGGATGAACCCGCCGTCCACGACCGTCGTGGCGTCCGCCACCGGGGTCAGGCTGACCCGGTCGCCAACCAGCCAGAGATCGCGGGTCTGGTCGTCGGGGAGCAGGACGCCGCGCACATGTAGGGCCATAACGCCGTACCCACCTTCCGGGGCCGCCCGCGTTCGAGTCGCGGCGTCCGATCTGGCAGAATAGTTCGCTGGTATCCGACGTGCGGCCGAGCCCTCTAACCCGGCCGCGGGTCAGTCCACGAGTAGCCGACCGCGCCCAACCCCACGGGAGCGGGGAGCACGCTCAGCTTTATCAACTCAGGAGCGAAAAAACCGTGGCCGTTCGTATCCGGCTTCTGCGGATGGGCAAGATCCGCAACCCGCAGTACCGCATCGTCGTCGCCGACTCCCGCACCAAGCGGGACGGTCGCGCGATCGAGCAGATCGGGCTCTACCACCCGAAGGAGGACCCCTCGCGCATCGAGGTCAACTCCGAGCGGGTGCAGCACTGGCTCTCCGTCGGCGCGCAGCCGAGCGAGCCGGTCGTGGCGATCCTCTCCAAGACCGGTGACTGGCAGAAGTTCAAGGGCCTGCCCGCCCCCGCCGAGCCGCTGAAGGTCGCCCCGCAGAAGGCCAGCCGCACCGCGACGTACGAGGCTGAGGCGCAGGCCGCCGCCGGTCTCGCCGCCGAGACGCCCAAGGTCAAGAAGGAGGCTCCGGCGAAGAAGAAGGCCGCCGAGGCCCCGGCTGAGGAGCAGGCCGTTGCCGACGCCGGTGCGGAGAGCTGACGTGGCGCTCCGGCCGGCACTGGAGCACCTGGTCAAGGGCATCGTCACCCACCCCGACGACGTCCGCGTGCGCATGATCGATGGTCGGCGTGGGCAGCGTCTCGAGGTCCGGGTGCACCCCGAGGACCTGGGCACCGTGATCGGTCGTGGCGGTCGCACCGCCAAGGCCCTTCGGCAGGTGATCACCTCGGTCGGTGGCCGGGGCGTGCGGGTCGACATCGTCGACGCGTACTGATTGATCTCTCATGCTGGTTGTGGTCGGGCGCGTCGGGCGTCCGCACGGCATCCGCGGGGAACTCTCCGTGGAGCCGCGCACGGACGAACCCGAGGCGCGCTTCGCCGCCGGGTCGGTGCTCATCACTGATCCGGCGGCGGCCGGCCCGCTGACCGTCAACAGCATGCGGCCGCACAAGGGCTGGCTGCTGGTGACGTTCGAGGGCATCGCGGACCGCACGATCGCCGAAGGGCTGCGCGGCGTTCTGCTCTGCGTCGACACCGCCGACCTGCCCGACCCGGAGGACCCGGACGAGTTCCTCGATCACCAGCTGGTCGGCCTCGCCGCTGTCGACGACCTGGGCGTTGAGTTGGGCAAGGTCGTCCGCGTGGAGCACGCCCCCGCCAGTGACCTGCTGCACGTGCGGCTGACCGGCGGCAAGACGGCCCTCGTGCCGTTCGTGAAGGCGATCGTCCCCGAGGTGGACGTCGCGGCCGGGCGGGTCGTGCTGACCCCGCCCGACGGCTTATTTGATCTTTAGTGGGGGAATCCGGATGCGCGCGGACATCGTGACGATCTTCCCGGAGTACCTCGCCCCGCTCGAACTGTCGCTCATCGGCAAGGCGCGGGCCTCCGGCCTGCTCGAGATCGCCGTGCACGACCTGCGGGACTGGACCCACGACGTGCACCGCACCGTGGACGACACCCCGTACGGCGGCGGCCCCGGCATGGTCATGCGGCCCGAGCCGTGGGGCGAGGCACTCGACGCGCTGCTCCCCGCCGGTGCGCACCTGGTCGTGCCGAGCCCGGCCGGGGCGCTGTTCACCCAGCGCACGGCCCACGAGCTGGCGACCGAGTCGCACCTGGTCTTCGCGTGCGGCCGCTACGAGGGCATCGACCAGCGGGTCCTCGACGAGGCCGCGGTGCGGGGCCGGGTGAGCGAGGTCTCCCTCGGCGACTACGTGCTCTTCGGCGGCGAGGTCGCGGTGCTCGTGATCATGGAGGCGGTGACCCGGCTGCTGCCCGGCGTCCTCGGTAACGCCGAGTCGCTGGTCGACGAGTCGCACGTCGACGGTCTGCTGGAGACCCCGGTGTACACCAAGCCGGCCGTCTGGCGCGGCCGCGAGGTGCCCGACGTGCTGCGCTCCGGTGACCACGGGCGCATCGCCCGCTGGCGGCGCGCGGCGGCGCTCACCCGCACGGCGGAACGCCGACCCGACCTCCTGGCCGCCCTGGACCCGGCTAAGCTGGGCAAGCACGATGTGACGGCGCTGACGTCGGCCGGTTATCAGGCACCCGGATTTCCGGTTACCGAGGTCGATGTGGCAAAGTAGTGGGGTTGCCGCAGGTGGCTCGCTCCGCCGCGCACACACAAAGACCGATTTCCGCGCGGTCCCGCCGCGCCGTGAGCCCTAGGACATGCGATGAACACCCTGGACGCCCTCGACGCCCAGTCGCTGCGGACCGACATTCCCCGGTTTGCCGCTGGCGACACGCTCAAGGTGCACGTGCGGGTTGTCGAGGGCAACCGTTCCCGCATCCAGATCTTCCAGGGCGTCGTCATCCGCCGCCAGGGCTCGGGTCTGCGGGAGACCTTCACGATCCGCAAGGTCAGCTTCGGCGTCGGCGTCGAGCGGACCTACCCGCTCAACGGCCCCTCGCTCGACAAGATCGAGGTGGTGACGCGCGGTGACGTGCGCCGCGCCAAGCTCTACTACCTGCGCGAGCTCCGCGGCAAGAAGGCCAAGATCAAGGAGCGCCGCGAGAAGCTGCCCGCCTGAGCGCGGACACCTCCGTCACAGCCCCTGGGACGTGTGTCCCGGGGGCTTTTGGCATTGGTTCTTTCACCGGTTCGTGGCACCGTGACCGGCGATGTTTCGGAAAATGATCTCACGTCCACCACTGAGGCGGATGTCGTGACGGCCCGCAGCCAACTACGCTGATTCCCGTGATGGACGGCAAGCTCGACAGCTCGGACCGCGGTGACGACGCGGCCTACCCCGGCGGCGCGCCGGGCGGCTACGGCGTCCCCGGCTACCGTGGCCAGCCGCCGGCCAGCGGCCGCCGCCCGGAATACCCGCCCTCGGGCGCCGCGCCCGTCTACGGATCGCCCCGACCACCCCATACGGGGGGTGGGCCCTCGGGCAACTATCCGGCCGGCGGGCGAGGCTACCCGTCGGCCGCTTCATCGCACCCGGGGCACGGCCGGCCGCCGTACGAGCCGGAGCGGCGGCCCTCGCGGATCGCCCGCAAGGTCAACTATGACGACGACGGGCGGCACGCCGCCAAGCGTGAGCCGGTCAAGCGTCCGCGCGCGCGGGGGCCCATGCCGCTGTTCCTGGAGCTGCCGCTGCTGCTCGTGGTGGCCTTCTGTCTGGCGGTGCTGATCCGCACGTTCCTCGTGCAGGCCTTCTACATCCCGTCCAGCTCGATGGAGCAGACCCTGCTCGTCAAGGACCGGGTGCTGGTCAACAAGGTCGTCTACGGGGTGCGCGGCATCAAGCGCGGCGAGATCATCGTCTTCAAGGGCTCAGGCAACTGGCAGCACGAGCCCGACAACAAAATCGAGAAGCCCACCTCACTGCTCAGCCGGTTCGGGCGCACCTTCAGCGACCTCATCGGCCTTAGCCAGCCCAACGAGAAGGACTTCATCAAGCGCGTCATCGGCCTGCCCGGCGACCACATCAAGTGCTGCGACGACCAGGGTCGGGTCGTCGTGAACGGCCAGTCCCTCGACGAGCCCTACATCAACAACCCCGCGCCGTTGGTCGACCCGTCGCAGCCACACATGTGCCTCGTGCGCAACTTCGACGAAGTGATCGTCCCGCCGGGCCAGCTGTTCGTGATGGGTGACCACCGGTCGGTCTCGTTGGACTCCCGGTGCAGCGGCACCGTCCCCATGGAGGACGTGATCGGCCGCGCCTTCGTCGTGGTGTGGCCCAAGGACCGCTGGAAGATGCTCCCGGCGCCGGACAGCCTCGCCGACGTGCCCACCACGGTGGCCTCCGGCGCCACGACCGGCCCGCTTCCGGGGGCCGACGCGACCGCGTGGGGGGTTGTCGGTTTGCCGATTCTCGCGTCTTTGGCGATATCGGCGCGTTCGGTGCGTATCCATCGGAGACGAGGTCGTAGGCTTCTGTGGTGATTGACGAGCAACCCGCCAAGACCCGCACCCCCTTCTGGCGCGAGCTGCCGATCCTGCTCGGCGTCGCCATCGTCGTCGCGATCGTGGTGCGCGCGTTCGTTCTGCAGACCTTCTTCATCCCGTCCGAGTCGATGGAGAACACGCTCAACATCAACGACCGTGTGCTCGTCAACAAGCTGGTGTACGACTTCCGCGACCCGCACCGTGGCGAGATCATCGTGTTCGAGGCGCCGATGATGTGGCGCTCCGATCCGAACGAGAAGGACTTCATCAAGCGCGTCATCGGCACGCCCGGTGACCACGTCGTCTGCTGCGACGCGCAGAACCGCATCACGGTCAACGGCAAGGCGCTCGACGAGACGTCGTACCTGTACTCCGACGCGCAGGGCACCGATGAGCCGAGCGACTCCCGGTTCGACGTCGTGGTGCCGGCCGGACGCCTGTGGGTCATGGGCGACCACCGCTCGCACTCGGGCGACTCGCACGAGCTGTTCAAGCGCACCAACGGCGACGCCACCGCCTCGACGATCCCCGTCGACTCGGTCGTCGGCCGGGCCTTCGTGCTCTTCTGGCCGTTCACCCGCGCGACCTGGCTCACGGTTCCGTCCACATTCGACGGCGTCCCCGCGCCGCCGGGCGGTTGACGCCCGTCGTTGTCACCCGCACGGGCTAGGCTGTCCCGTCGTGAGCGAGCGAAATGTGACCCGACCGCCTGGCGTGGCTGCGCGGTCGCGTCGGGCGGCTCGCGTGCTGCTGCTCGACGGGTGCGACCGGGTGCTCATGCTGCACGGGCGCGACCCGCACCGGCCCGACCATCTGTACTGGTTCACGGTCGGCGGCGGCCTCGACGACGGGGAGAGCTACCGCGACGCCGCCGTGCGCGAGCTGCGTGAGGAGACCGGGCTCGGGTTGGCGGCGGACGACCTGACGGGGCCGGTGTGGCGCGAGGTGACGGAGTTCCCGTTCGCCGGCGAGTGGTACGTCCAGGAGCAGGAGTTCTTTCTGGCGCGGGTCCCCGGGTCCGACTGGACGTTCAGCCGCGCCGGCTTCGACGACATCGAGTCCGCGTACATCGACGGGTTCGCCTGGTGGTCCGTTGACGAGCTGGCGGCGACCACCGAGCGGTGCTACCCGACGGAGCTGGCGGACGTGCTGCGGGAGATCCTGGAGGCGTGATGCTGCCGCCGTCGCGCACGGTGGTCCGCCGGGACGGCGGGCTGTACGCGCTCGAGCGTGCCCTGCAGCGCCGGGGCTTCGCCCTGGTGGCCGGGGCCGACGAGGCCGGCCGGGGGGCCTGCGCGGGCCCGCTCGTGGTGGCCGCCGCGATCCTGCCGGAGGGCCGCCGCGGCGAGGTGCCCGGCCTGGCCGACTCGAAGCTGCTCACCCTGGCCGCCCGCGAGCGCGTCTTCGACGAGGTCATGGCCCGCGCGCTGGCCACCGCCGTGGTCGTGATCCCGCCGACCGAGGTCGACACCCGGGGCCTGCACGTGTGCAACCTCGCCGGGATGCGCCGGGCACTTGCCGGCCTGTCGGTACGCCCGGATTATGTCCTCACCGACGGTTTTCGCGTGGACGGGTTGGGCGTGCCGGGGCTCGCGGTGTGGAAGGGTGATCAGGTGGCGGCCTGCGTCGCCGCCGCGAGCGTGCTCGCGAAGGTGACCCGAGACCGGATCATGGTGGAGTTGGATCGGGAATTTCCGGCGTACGGCTTTGCTGTGCACAAGGGGTACGTGACCGCCGAGCACGCTGCGGCGCTGGATGCGCACGGTGCCTGCGAACACCACCGGTTCTCGTACGCGAATGTGGCGGCGGTGGGCGCGGGCCGCGCGGCGAGTCGCGGTACGGTCGGCGTGGCGGCCGTCGCCGCGGGCGCCGGGCGCGTGCTCGTGGGCGAGAATGACGACGGTAGGAAGGACGGTTCGTGATGAGGGCCAGGGGCACAGGGCGATGAGCACCGAAGATCTCGAAAAGTACGAGACCGAGATGGAGCTGCAGCTCTACCGGGAGTACCGCGACATCGTCCGGCAGTTCTCCTATGTCGTGGAGACCGAGCGGCGCTTCTACCTGGCCAACCAGGTGGAGCTGCACGTCCGTAACGTGGACGGCGAGGTCTACTTCGAGGTGGAGATGCACGACGCCTGGGTCTGGGACATGTACCGTCCCGCGCGGTTCGTGAAGAACGTGCGCGTCATGACCTTCAAGGACGTCAACGTGGAGGAGCTGGAGAAGCCCGACATCTCCCTGCCCACCGAGGGCGGCTTCGGCGCCTGACCGGTTTTCCACAGCGCGCCCCGTCGTCCACAGGTTGCCGCCTCGGGCGCGCGCGGCCATGGCGTGTCCCGCCAGGCTGTGGGCATGCCTCCGTCGTCCGCTCAGCCCCGTCGCCCGGCCCTGATCCGTCCGCTGCTCGCCGTTCCTGTCGTAGCCCTGGCCCTGATCGGGTCGGGCGCCGCCGCGTCGTCGTGGGCGGCCTCCGCCGGCCCGGCGTTGTCCGCCCGCGCCCCGGACGGGGACGTGCCGTCCGGGTGGCTGAGCTGGCCGCTGGGCGGATCACCGACGGTGACCCGAGGGTTCGACCCGCCGGACAAGCCGTGGCTGCCGGGGCATCGGGGCGTCGACCTGGCGGCCCGAGCGGGCGACCCGGTCCGGGCGGCCGGGCCCGGGGTTGTCGTCTTCGCCGGTGACCTGGCCGGGCGGGGCGTCGTCAGCGTGGCCCATCCGGGCGGTCTGCGCACCACGTACGAGCCGGTGGATCCGCTCGTCGCCGTCGGCGACGAGGTAGCTGCCGGCGCCCTGATCGGGACCGTGTCCGCCGGCCACGCCGGCTGTCCGGCGGCGGCGTGCCTGCACTGGGGCGCCCGCCGCGGCGACACCTACCTCGACCCGCTCTCGCTCCTGGGCCCGCCCCGCCTCCGCCTGAAGCCGCTCCCGGGCGCCTGACCCATCCGACCACGCGGGGAGGGGCGTCAGGTCTGTTCGCGGTCGCCGGTCGGGTCGGTGGGGTGCCGTGCGGCGGTCAGGGATCCGCCGAGGGCCATCGGTAGGTCCTTCTGGCCGTGGGCCAGCGACCTGCGGATGGCGTTCACCAGCGCGCGCTGCGCCTCGGCGGGCGCCACCATCGCCTGCGCGAACTCGTCATCGGTCAATGTGTGGACTCCCGTGTCCACACTCGCCTTGGCGAGAAACCGCCCGACCGCCAGCCCGAAAGCGTCGATCTGCTCCGCGACCTCGAGAGGGGCGACCAGGCTCGCCGACGTCAGCGCCGCGCTCCAGGCCGCCCAGTCGTAGTCCCACGACGTCCGTCCGCCGTGGGCGCGTCTGAGCACCATGGCGAACGTGGCGTAGTGCCGCAACAGCTCCTGGTACGCGGCGAGCTGCCGGTCGCGCAGCCAGTGCCGGTCCTGGGCCCGGCGGGCGAGGACCGCGCCGACCACCACGCCGGCCGTCACGGACAGGGCGCCGCCCGCGATGGTCACCACCGTCTCCGCGACCGCCATCGAGTCGCCCCCGTTCGTGTGGCCAGCCGGGCAGGGACGTGCGTCGATGACGCTACCGCCGCCGCGGGCGGCCCGCTACCGGTCAGGGCGCCGGAGCGAGGCGGTACCGACCGTCGTGGCAGACGACGAACCCGAGGTCGACCAGCGCCGGCAGGGTCGCCCGCGCGTCGCGGATCGCCACGCCGGCCGCCGCCGCGACCTCCTCGGCGGTGCGGGCCGCGCGGGGCCGCACCCCGTCGAGGACCTGCGCCTGCAGGCCGGTGAGGACGTCCAGGGTCCGTTCCGGGGCGCGGACCTCGTCGGCCAGGTCCAGGCCGATCCGGCCGACCTCCTCGACGATGTCGGCCACCGTGGCGACCAGCCGGGTTCCTTCGGCGCGCAGCTCCTCGTGGCAGCCGACGGACGACTCCGATGTGGCCGGCCCGGGCACGACGAGCGCCGGGCGCCCGAGCCGGATGGCGCGGTGCAGCGTGAACCGGGCGCCGCTGCGCTTGCCCGCCTCGACCATGACGGTGCCGCGGGTGAGCGCCGCGATGACCCGGTTGCGGACCAGGAACCGGACGCGGTGCGGGTCGCTGCCGGGCGGCCACTCGCTGAGCAGCAGGCCGCCGCCGTCGACGATCCGCTCGAACATCCCGGACAGGCTCAGCGGGTACGGCCGGTCGACGCCGCAGGCGAGGATCGCGATCGTCACCCCGCCCGCCGCGAGCGCGCCCCGGTGCGCCGCCGCGTCGATGCCGAACGCGCCGCCGGAGACCACCGTCCAGCCGCGCTGCGCCAGGCCGTAGGCCAACTCGGAGGCCATGTGCTCGCCGTACGCGGTGGCGGCGCGGGCGCCGATCACCGACACGGAGCGGTCGCAGGCGTCGGCCAGCGGCTCGGCGCCGCGCACCCACAGGCACAGCGGTGGGTCGGTGTCCCGGTCGACGATCCTGCCGTTGTCCCGGCTGAGCCGGACCAGGTCGCGGAGCTGGTGCGGCCAGCCGTCGTCGAGCGGGGTGAGCAGGTCCACGCCGAGCCGGTCGGCCCGCACCGTGGCCCGGGCGGCGTGCAGCAGCGCCTCGGCGACCGTGCCGCGCGGCGCGATGTGCACCAGCCGCGGCTCGACGATCTGGCGCAGGTTGTCGTCCACCTCGCCGGCGAGCAGCCGCTCCAGCGCGGCCGTCGCGCCCACCTGCCGCACGAGCACGCCCAGGTCACGCCGCCCGGGCTCGACGAGATGGGCCAGCGCGACAAACGCCAACCGATCAGGATCAGTGTTTGTGCCGGCCCCCTTCACGTTGCTCATGCCGGCCTCTGTCCCGTGCGGAGGTCGATCGCCTCGTTGACCTCGGCGGCGCCGGGGGAGTCGAGACCGGCCAGGTCGGCGAGGGTCCAGGCCGCGCGCAGCACGCGGTCGTGCCCGCGCGCCGAGAGCTGCCCACGGTCGAGCGCCCCCATGAGCGTGCGCGTGGCGGAGGCGGGCAGACGCCACGGACGGCGGCGGGGCGCGGCGCNCGTGGCGGCGGCGGGCAGACGCCACGGACGGCGGCGGAGCGCGGCGCCGGGCACCTCGCTGTTCGTGGCCCAGCCCTCGGCCGCCCACCGGGCCGCGGCGACGGCCCGGGCGCGCGCGACCCGCCGCGCCACGGTGGCCGACGGCTCGATCTCGCCGCGCTCGGCGAACAGTTGCGCGGGCGTGACCGGGTACAGCGTGATCTGCAGGTCGATGCGGTCCAGCAGCGGGCCGGACAGGCGGGTGAGGTAGCGCCGCTTCGCCACCCGGGTGCAGGTGCACTCGGCGCCGGACGCGGCGCACGGGCACGGGTTCGCGGCGAGGACGAGCTGCACGCGTGCCGGGTAGGCCGTAGCGCCCCGGCTGCGGGCGATCGACACGCGGCCCTCCTCCAGCGGCTGGCGCAACGCGTCGAGCACCCTCGACGAGAATTCGGGCGCCTCATCCAGGAACAACACACCGCGATGGGCGAGGGTGATCGCTCCGGGCCGGGCGAGGCCGCTGCCGCCGCCGACGAGCGCCGCCATCGACGCCGAGTGGTGGGGCGCCTGGAAGGGCGGCCGGCGGATCAGCGTCGCGGCCGGCGCGAGCTGCCCGGCGATCGACCGCACGGCGGTGACCTCCAGGGCCTCCGCGTCGGTGAGCGGCGGCAGGATCGTGGGCAGCCGCTGGGCCAGCATCGTCTTGCCCGCCCCCGGCGGCCCGAGCAGCAGCAGGTGATGCCCGCCCGCCGCCGCGACCTCCAGCGCCCGCCGGCCACGCGACTGCCCGGCGATGTCCGCGAGGTCGACCTCGACATCAGCCGGAGGGGCCACGGAAGCGGACGGCGCCACGAGCGGCGAGCCGTCACGGATGAACGAGATGAACTGGTGCAGGGCGTCCGTGCCGTACACGGTCGCGTCGGGGACCAGGGCCGCCTCGGCCAGGTTGGCGCTGGGCACGATGAACCGGCGCACCCCCTCGCGCCGGGCGGCGACCAGCGCGGGCAGCACCCCGCGCACGGCCCGGATCGTGCCGTCCAGGCCCAGCTCGCCGAGGACCACCACGCCGTCGATCGCGGCCTGCGGCAGGCGCCCGGCGCCGACCAGCAACGACACCGCGATCGCGAGATCGAACGAGGAACCGTACTTGGGCAGGGTGGCGGGCAGCAGGTTGACGATGATGCGCCGGTTGGGCCACGGCTCGCCGGAGTTGACGATCGCGGCGCGGACCCGGTCGCGCGCCTCGTGCAGGGCCGTGTCGGGCAGGCCGGACAGGGTGAGACCGGGCAGGCCGGCGGACAGGTCGGCCTCGACGGTGACGAGGTGCCCCGTCAGGCCGACGAGCCCGACCGCGCACACCCGCGCGTAGCCCATCACCGCACCCCGAAGGTGGTTGAAGTCATGGCGTCCACAGTGGTCACCGCGGCGCCGCCGGAACGGCGTACCCCGAAGATCTGTGGATGACGGAGGGTGGTGTGGACAACGCGCGGGGGCGGGCGGGACGTGCTACAGGATGGCGCGGAGGTGTTCCGTGACGGCCGGGCCCGACGGCTGCGGATGGACGGCGACCAGGTCGAAGCGGACCTCGCCGCCCGCGCCGGGGTGGGCGGCGAGCCAGGCGGCGGCGAGCTGCCGCAGGCGGCGCACCTTCGCCGGGGTGACCGCCTCCGCGGGGGTGCCGAACGCCGCGCCGCGGCGGGTCTTCACCTCGCAGAAGACGATCGTCTCCCCGTCGCGGGCGACGATGTCCAGCTCGCCCCGCCGGCCGTCGCGCCAGTTGCGGTCCAGGATCACCATGCCCGCGTCGATGAGGAGCCGGACGGCGACCCGCTCCCCGTAGCCGCCCACAGCGTTGCCAACCCACGTCATGCCCCCACGGTGGGCCGACCCGGCGGTCCCCGCCACGCCCGTCACCCGATCTGTGGACAACCGGCGGCCGATGTGGACAACCGTCCTCAGCGACGCCGAGCGGCCGCCGGCACCGGATCCGTCTCGTCGTCGAACTGGCCGATGAGCTGTTCGATCAGGTCCTCCAGCGCGATGGCGCCCACCGGCGCCCCGGCGTCGTCCACCACCACGGCCAGCTGCGCCCGCGCCTCGCGCATCGCCCGCACCGCGCCCGCGACCGGCGCGCGCGCCGGCACCGTGAACGGCGCGGCCGCCAGGTCACCGGCGCTCGCCGGCACCCCCGCGGTCGTCGCCCGAACCGCGTCCCGGACGTGGACCAGCCCCACGATCGCGCCACCGGCGTCGACGACGAACAGCCGGGAGCGGCCGGATTCGCGGCTCACCCGTTCCACGTCGGCGGCGGACGCACCCGAAGGGACCCCCACCACGTCAGCCAGCCCGATCGTGATCTTTTCGACCGTACTCTGCTGGATCTTCAGCATCGCGGTGAGCAGCTCGTGTTCCGCGGCGGCGAGGGTGCCGTGCTCGCGGGACGAGTCGAGCAGCAGGCGCAGCTCCTGTGGGCCGTGCGCCTGGGCCAGCTCGTCCTGCGGGGTTACCTTCACCAGCCGCAGGCAGGCGTTCGCCAGGGCGTTGAGCGCGGTCAGGGCCGGGCGGGTGAGCCGGGTGAAGGCCCGGAACGGCCGCGCCACCATCAGCGCCGAGTCCTCGGGATGGCTGATCGCCCACGACTTGGGCGCCATCTCGCCGACCACCACGTGCAGGAAGCCGACCACCATGACGGCCAGGATGAACGCCACCGCGTACGCCACGTCGTGCGGCAGCCCGGCCGCGTCCAGCGCGGGCGTGAGCAGGCGCGCCACCGCCGGCTTGGCGAGCGCGCCCAGGCCCAGCGTGCACAGCGTGATGCCGAGCTGCGCGCCGGCCAGCATCATGGACAGCTCCCGGCTGCCGGCCAGCGCGGCCTGCGCGGCACGGTTGCCGGTCGCGGCCGCCTGCTCCAGGCGGTGCCGTTTGGCGGCCACGAGCGCGAACTCGGCCGCCACGAAGAACCCGTTGAGCGCCAGCAGGGCGACGGAGAACAGCACGACCCACGCGCTCATCGCGTGACCATCCGCACCAGGTGCGGCACCCGTCGGCGCACCTGCTCGACCGTGAGGGTGGCGTCGCCGACCGTCACCTGGTCCCCGACCTCGGCGACCCGGCCCAGCGTGGCCAGCACCAGCCCGGCCACGGTGTCGTAGCGGTCGCTGTCGGGCAGCCGTACCCCGGTGGTGTCCTCGATCTCGTCGGGCCGCCAGCGGCCCGGCAGCAGCCACGAGCCCGCCGCGTCCCGCACGGGCGCGGGGGAGGCGAGGTCATCCTCGTCGCGGATGTCCCCGACGAGCTCCTCAGCAACATCCTCAAGCGTGAGTACGCCCGCG
This sequence comes from Luedemannella flava, assembly GCF_039528515.1. Taxonomy (NCBI): domain Bacteria; kingdom Bacillati; phylum Actinomycetota; class Actinomycetes; order Micromonosporales; family Micromonosporaceae; genus Luedemannella; species Luedemannella flava. Next base: position 10,836 of record NZ_BAAALT010000067.1, on the reverse strand, counting down.
AAGCCCCCGTACTCGTCCATGACGCAGGCCATCTGGCGCCGCTCGGCGCGCAGCCGGTCGAGCACCCGGGGCAGCGCGGCGCTCTCCGGCACGAGCAGCGGCGGCGTGGCGATGTCGGCGACACTGGTGCCGGTCCGTCGGTCGGGCGCCAGGTCGCGCACCTCGGCGATGGAGACGATGCCGATGACGTCGTCGACGCCCGTGCCCGTCACGGGGAACCGGCTGTGGCCCGTGTCGAGCAGGTCCACGACCCGGGTGGCCGGCTCGCGGGCGGCGATGGTGACCACGTCGACGCGCGGGATCATGACCTCGCCGGCCGTACGCTCGCGGAAATGCAGGCCGCGGGCCAGCAGCTTGGACGTGTCCTCGTCGAGGACGCCCTGGTTGACCGACTCGTCGATGATCCGGTCCAGATCCTCGGCGGTCGCGCCGTGCGGCAGTTCCTCGATCGGCTCGATGCCGACGCGGCGCAGCAGCCGGTTGGACGTCGCGTCGAACAGCCGGATGAGCGGCCCGGCGATCGCGAGGTAGATCAACGTCGACCGCGCCAGCTTTGTCGCGAGGAGCTCGGGGCGCGCGATGGCGAGGTTCTTGGGGGCCAGCTCGCCGAGGACCATCTGGATCGCGGTGGCCAGCAAAAGCGCGACGGCCACCGCGATCGACAGGCTGGCGGCCCGCGGCACGCCGGCCAGGCCGAGCAGGTGGGCGAGGCCCTCGCCGAGGTACGGCTCGGCGACGTAACCGGTGAGCAGCGCGGTGAGGGTGATGCCCAGCTGGGCGCCGGAGAGCATGAAGGAGAGCCGGGCGGTGACCTTGAGCGCCCGCGCGGCGGCGGCATCGCCCTGCTCGGCCTGCGCGCGCAGGCGGCCGCGGTCCACCGCGACGAAGGCGAACTCCTGGGCCACGAAATAGCCCGTAGCGACCGTCAGCGCGACGATCGCCAGCAGTCCGACCACGATCAACATGGCGCGGGCCACCTTCGGCGGCTGGCCCACTCGGGAAGCCGGGCACCGCCCGGCCCGGTACTGCTACCTTCGTTCATGATCAATTGACGATAGCACACGCGGCTGTGGATTGACTGAGTGCGATAGGTAAGCGCGTTCCGCGTCGGTATCGTGGACCGGATTCGCTGGGGAGGTCCACACAATGACAGGGGCGGGCCGGTCGGGCCGGGGCGGCGGCATGCGGCAGGTGGCGCAGCTCGCGGGCGTGTCGGTCAGCACCGTCGCCAACGTCCTCAACAACCCCGGCCTGGTCGCCGAGGACACCCGCCGCCGGGTCGAGGAGGTCATCGCGCGGGTCGGCTTCGTCCGCAGCGGCCCGGCCCGGCAACTGCGCGGCCTGCCCTCGCAGCTGGTCGGCGTCGTCACGCTCGACCAGGGCAACCCGTTCTACGCGGCGCTCAACCGGGGCATCGAGGACGGTCTCGCCGAGGTGGGCTGCGTGACGCTCACCTGCAGCACCGACGTGCGCCCCGACAAGGAGACCCGGGTCCTGCGCATCCTCGAGGAACAGGCCGTCCGCGGCATCCTCGTCACGCCGACCAGCCACGACGTCACCGGCATCCTGGAGGTCGGCCGGCGCGGCACCCCGGTCGTGCTGGTCGACGGCCCGCACGGCTGTGCGGGCGCGTGCGCCGTCACGGTCGACCACCGCCTGGGCGGCGAGCTGGTCGGTGCGCACCTGGCCGGCCTCGGCCACCGCCGCCTCGCCTACGTGCGGGCCACGCCCGAGGTCGTGCCGGCGACCGACCGGTTGGCCGGCCTCCACGCGGCGCTGCGGACCAGCGGTCTCGACCCGGCGGAGGCGCTGGTCGAGGTGCGCATATCGCCCGCGTCGCGGCTGGTCGAGGACGCCGACCGGATCGTCGACGAGATCCTCGACCGGCGCGACCCGCCCACCGCGATCGCCTGTGTCAACGACCTGGCCGCGCTGGGCGTCATGCGCGGGCTCGCCCGGCGCGGCCGGCGCGTGCCGGAGGACGTGTCGGTGGTCGGCTACGACGACCTGGACTTCGCCGCGCTGCTGCACCCGGCGCTGACGAGCGTGCGCACCCCGGTCCGCGAGCTGGGCCGCGCGGCGGCCGGCATGCTCCTCGACGAGGCCGCGGACGGCCACCGCCACACGGAGATCCGCTTCGCCCCGACCCTGATCGTCCGCGACTCCTCGGCCCCACCCGGCTGATCGCCGTGGCAGCGGGCGTGAACCGGCTAACGGCGCCACAGCCATGGATTCCGCGCCCGCATTCCATGGCGATGGCGCCAATAGGCGGACGTTCCGGCTGATCGGCGGCCTGGTGACCATCCCGACGGCCACCAAGGCCGCCTGCCAGGCGCTATCGGTCCCGACCCCAATCGGCCGAGCCAGACCCCAAGAGGGCTGTGGCGAATGTGGGTCGCTACGCGGTCCACATTCGCCACAGCCCCGTTAGCGGATCAGCTTTCGATGGCGGCGGAGCCGCCGTTCTTGGTCGCCGCCGCGCGGGCCGCGGCCGACTCGCCGGCCGCGCCGCCCAGGCGGGCCAGCAGGCCGGCCAGGTCGATGCCGGTCAGGTCCGAGCCCAGTTGCAGGCCCTGGGCCACGTTCGACGAGACGCTCTTCGTGAGCGACGAGGCGCCGTCCGTCGAGATGACGGTCATCTTGTCGATCGAGCTCATCGGGGCCGACGCCGCCGCCACGACCTGCGGCAGGACCTTCACGAGCAGGTCCAGGATGGCGGCCTCGCCGTACTCGCCGAAGGCCTCGGCCTTCTTGCCCATCGCCTCGGCCTCCGCCTGGCCGCGGGCCAGGATGGCGGCCGCCTCCGCGGCGCCCTCGCGCTCGGTGGCCTCCGCGATCGCGGTACGCCGCTTCTGCTCGGCCTCACCCTGCTTGGCGCCCTCGATCGCGTTGGCCTCGGCCAGCGCGGCGCGGCGGGCGCGCTCGCCCTCACCCGTGAGCCGGTCCTGCTCGGCCTTCGCCTGCGCGGCGGCGATGGTGGCCTGCCGACGGGCGTCGGCCTCCAGGACGGCCGCGTTGCGGGCCGCCTCGGCCTCCTGCTCCACCTTGTAGCGGGCGGCGTCGGCGGGCTTGCGGACCTCCGTGTCGAGCTGGCGCTCCTTGAGCTCCGCGTTGCGCTCGGCGACCTTCTGCTGCTCGGCGAGGATGACCTGCTGGCGCTCGGCCTCGGCCAGCGGGCCGGCCGCGGCCGACGTCGCCTTGGCGGCGTCGATCTCGGCCTGGATGGCGGCCTGCTTGAGGGCCAGGTTGCGGTTGGCCACGGCGATCGCCTCCTCGGCGAGCAGCCGCTCCTGCTCGGCGGCCTGCCGGGCGCGGGCCTCGGCGATGGCGGCCTCCTTGAGCACCCGGGCGGCCTCCGGCCGGCCCAGGTCCTGCAGGTACGAGCCCTCGGCCAGGATGTCCTGCAGCTGGAACGTGTCCAGCACCAGGCCCTGGTTGGTCAGCGAGTGCTCGGCCTCCTCCGCGACCGCCGAGGCGAACGCCGTCCGGTCCCGGATGATCTCCTCGACGGTGAGCCGGCCGACGATGGAGCGCAGCGCGCCGGCGAGGACCTCCGAGGTGAACTGGTCGATGCCGGACTGCTGACCGAGGAAGCGCTGCGCGGCCGCGCGGATCGCGTTCTCGGTGCCGCCGACCTTGACGATCGCCACGCCCTGCAGGTTGGCCCGGATGCCCTGCTTGGTCACCGCGCCCTGGATCTCCACGTGGATGCGGCGGCTGGACAGGTCGAGCGACTGCAGCTTCTGCACGACCGGCATCACGAACACGGACGCGCCCATGACGACCTTCTGGCCGGACAGGTCCGTGGACCGGACGCCCTCGGCGCTCTGCACCGACTTGCCCTTGCGGCCGGTGACGATGAACGCCTCGTTCGGCCCGGCGACCTTGATCCGGCTCAGGATAAAGATCACCAGGAGTACGACGAGGAGAACGCCGCCGCCGATGGCGATGAAGAGAGGTTGCATCGACCCTTCTTTCCGGGAAGAGGTGGGGGTGGAACTGCGGAAATTCAGGCGCCCGGCAGGGCTGCGGTCTCCTCGACGACGACGCTCGTGTCGCTGATCGTCTCGACCACGAAGACCTGTGCGCCCAGGGGCAGCGGGCGGTCGGCGCGCGCGTTCAGCTTCACGGGCTGGCCGCCCAGCTGTACGCGCACCTCCCCGTACCCGCCGGGGTTGATGGGGGTGACGACCACGCCGAGCCGCCCCACGAGGTCGGCCTGCGTGGGCGTCGCGTCGGTGCGCATCCGGCTCGCGGCCCGGGCGAACCGGATCGCCAGCCACGCCGTCGGGATCGCGGCCAGTGTGCCGATGACGATGGCGGCGAGCACGCCGCCGAGCGTGCCGACCGACCCGCCGACCAGGTCGGCCGCGATCGCGCCGGCGAACCCGAACGCGCCCACGAAACCGGCCACCGCCGGCACCGAGAACGGCCCGTCGAGGTCGGGGTGCCCGAAGTGCAGCACGTCACCGACGAACAGGGAGATCGCGAGCACGGCGACACCGACGCCACCGATGACGAGAAACGTGGTGGTGATCCCGTCCATGCGCCCCATCTCCCCCGGTCCGGTCCCCGAGAGTAGCGGCCCGGTGCCAGGTCACCGCCCGTGCTGTCGACGTTCTTGACCAAATCTGCGGAATTCCGACGCCCAATTCCGCACGTAACTGGCCTTTCGCCGGCTACAACCCCGCGGCGGCGGGCACCGGGCGCGGTGCCCAGGCGAGCCACGCCCCGTGCGGGCCGGTCACCGCCAGCGCCGTCACTGTCGGGCGGCCCGCCTGCCAGGTGGCCGTGGCCAGGGTGGCGGAGGTGCGCGCGGCCGTGTCCCGGGTCGACGGGGTGGCGGCGAACAGGTCGACGCCGCAGCAGTCGCTCTCGTTGACGATCATGGCTAGGTCGCGTCGGGCGCCCTCGGCGGCCAGCAGCGCCACGAGTTCGGCCCGCCGGGACGGCGCCAGATAGGTGAGCGCATGCGAGGCGAACACCACCGGCACCGCGCCGGCGGGCACCTCGGCGAGCAGGCCGGGCAGCGCGTCGACGGAGTCGCCGGCGACCAGCCGGACGCCGGCCGGGGCCGCCTCCGCGAGCGCGGCGTCCAAGCGGGCCAGCCGGTCGGTCTGCTCGGGCCAGACGCAGGAGCGCAGCCACGCCACGGCGTCGGCGTCGTCGG
>NZ_BAAALT010000067.1:0-5648 GCF_039528515.1 Luedemannella flava | reverse complement strand
CAGGTCGACCCCGACCCGGCCGGCGATGCGCACGGTCGCGCCGGCCGCGTCGGCGAAGGACGCCGCGTACGCAGGCCGCAGCTCGCACCGCATGACGAGCGGCTCGGGGGCGTCCGGTCGGCCGTACTCCCCGGGGTAGCGGTAGGCGTAGCGGTCGGGCAGCAACAGCAGCCCCGCGGACGTCCCGACCTCGATGAGGTGCAGCGGCCGCCCCTCGAACGCCCCGGCGAGCGTCCCGAGCGCCGGCCACAGGTAGGCGGCCCGCGCCGCCTCGTTGGTCTGGGTCGTGCGGGTGGCGCAGAGCTCCGCCAGGGCGTCGCGATGTCCGTCCACGAGATCAGCGAGCGCGGCGACGATGCCGTCGTCGGTTCTTTCCCCACCGAGTACGGGCAGGTAGCGCGCGAGCGGGTGGCCCTGCGCGGCGGTGCGCAGCAGGTACTGCACCGCGGCGAAGAACAGCAGCGGGCGGCGCTGGGTGACCGGGGCGGCCAGCAGGGCGGCGCCCAGCCCGGGCCGGTCCGCGCAGGCCCGCGACAGCGTGACGTAGCGCGGCGACGCGTCGGCGAAGTCGTCGCGGGCGTACTCGGCGAAGACGTTCGCCACGGCCGTCAGCTCGGGGGACATCCGGTGAGCGTGCGCCGGACATCGGCGGTCGCGCAGTGGTTGGCGTCACATGTGCCGATGGCATTGAAAGAAGGCAATATTGACCCGGGTGTGGCGAGATGTCGCCCGGTCGCTTAACGTCGGGCCGTGGACGGACGGCGTAGCTACTCGGACGACAGTGACAACAACCGTTGGTACCCGGGCGCCACCGGCGCGCGCCGGTACGACGAGCCGGACGAGTTCGCCGCCCCGCCCCGCGACGGGTCGGGCTCCTACCCGCGCGACACCTCCGGGTCGTACCCCACGCCGACGCGGGGCCGCCGCGCCGCCCCCGAGCAGACCGGGTCGCCGCTGTTCACACCGGAGGAGGCGGCCCGCCTCCATGCCGCGCAGGCCATCGCGAACCAGGCCACCAGCGCCGCCCGCTCCGCGACGTACTCCTCGGGCTCCGGCCCGATCACCGGCGTGCCGGCCGGGCCGCCGCCGCCCGGGCTGACGCCGCCGGTGGGCCCCGCTTCGCCCGCCGCCCCGCCCGGCTACGGCACGCACATCCCCGCCCAGCCCGGCCCCGACTACGGCGCGGCGCAGCCCGCCACCCCGGGACGCCCGCCGGCGGACCTGACCGCCCCGCACGAGTTCGTCTCCAGCGACGTCGCGCCCGTCGGGGCGCCGGCCCGGCCCGTCTCCAACGGGGTCTACCGCGCCCGCCGGCCCGCCGTCGCGATCGGGCTGAGCACCGTCGCCGTGGTGGCCGGGCTGCTGTTCTTCCGCGGCTTCATGATCGCGGCGTTCGGGCCGACGTTCCTGTTCGGCGGGGTGATCGCCGGCGTCCTGGCGCTGGCCTCGCTGCCGCTGCTCGTGCTCGGGCTCTATGCCCTGGTGACGGGGGCGGCGCACGGCGCCGAGACGGTCGGTTTCCGGCTCTGGGCCAAGCCGCCGCTGGCGTATCTGCTGGTCGGCCTCATCCTCCTGCTGGGTGCGGCGCTGGCCGTCAACTAGAGCCGGATTCGGGCGCTCCGCCCCACTGCCGTACACTGGCCGGTGGCGACCACCACGTGTGGTCGACCTCGCGCGCCCTCCTCGCGTTTCGTGAGGCGGCGGCCCTCCTGGTCCCGATCCGTGATCGGGCTCACCGTGGCCGGCGACCGGGCGCCAGGGCGCACGGCCACCCGGCCGCGCGCGGCAAACCAGGACGCGGGCAGGCGCCCGCACACAGTGGGAGACCCCATGGCTGTTGTCACCATGCGCCAGTTGCTCGAGAGCGGCGTTCACTTCGGGCACCAGACCCGTCGCTGGAACCCGAAGATGAAGCGCTTCATCTTCACCGAGCGCAACGGCATCTACATCATCGACCTGCGCCAGACGCTGGACTACATCGACAAGGCGTTCGACTACATCAAGAACACCGTCGCCGAGGGCGGGTCGATCCTCTTCGTCGGCACCAAGAAGCAGGCCCAGGAGGCGATCTCCGAGCAGGCCTCGCGCGTCGGCATGCCGTACGTGAACCACCGCTGGCTGGGCGGCATGCTCACCAACTTCCAGACGGTGCACAAGCGGCTGCAGCGCATGAAGGAGCTCGAGTCGATCGAGCTGACCGGCGCGGCCCAGGGTTACACCAAGAAGGAGACCCTGCAGCTGTCCCGCGAGAAGGAGAAGCTGACCAAGACCCTCGGTGGTCTGCGGGACATGCAGAAGCTCCCCGCCGCGGTGTGGATCGTCGACACCAAGAAGGAGCACATCGCCGTCGACGAGTCCCGCAAGCTGGGCATCCCGGTCATCGCGGTGCTGGACACGAACTGCGACCCGGACGAGGTCGACTTCCCGATCCCGGGCAACGACGACGCGATCCGGTCGGCCGCGCTGCTGACCCGCGTGGTCGCCGACGCCGTGGCCGAGGGCCTCATCGCCCGCTCGGGCAAGGCGCTGCGGGGCGGTGCCGCCGAGGCCAAGCCGGAGCCGGGCGCCGTCGCGAGCGACGAGCCGCTGGCCGAGTGGGAGCGCGAGCTGCTGCAGCCGGCCGGCGAGGCGCCCGCCGCCGCCGCCGAGGCCCCTGCCGAGAGCTGATCCGCGATCCGGCCGGCCGCCGCGTTGACGGCCGGCCGGAACGCCGGGCTCCGGCCCGTACTAAATGATCTTCCGTCTTTTCAGAGGCGGGCACAGTGCAGTCCTGGCCGGACGACCGGCCGACCAAGCTCTCCGGCCGGAGAGGTTCCGGCCGCCGGAAGACGAGCGAGAGAGAACATGGCGAACATCACCGCCGCAGACGTCAAGAAGCTCCGCGACCTTACGGGCGCCGGGATGATGGACAGCAAGAAGGCGCTGGAGGAGTCGGACGGCGACTTCGACAAGGCCGTCGAGCTGCTGCGCATCAAGGGCGCCAAGGACGTGGGCAAGCGGGCCGGCCGCACCACCGCGAACGGCCTCGTCGCGCACGCCGGCACCGCGCTGCTGGAGCTCAACTGCGAGACCGACTTCGTGGCCAAGTCCGCCGACTTCGTCGAGCTGGGCCAGAGCCTGGTCGCGCACGTCGACGCCACCCGCCCGGCCGACGTCGCGTCGCTGCTCACCTCGACGCTGGCCGACGGCCGCTCGGTGGCCGACGCGCTCGAGGCCGCCGCTGCCAAGATCGGCGAGAAGATCGTCGTGAACCGGCTCGCGACCCTGGACGGCACCATCGCCGTCTACATGCACCGCAAGAGCCCCGACCTGCCGGCGCAGGTGGGCGTCGCGGTGGCGTACACGGGCAAGACCGACGAGGCCGGCGACGCCGACGCGCGCGGCATCGCGATGCAGATCGCGGCCATGCGCCCGAAGTACCTGACCCGCGAGGAGGTGCCGGCCGACGTCATCGAGTCCGAGCGCCGCATCGCCGAGCAGACCGCCCGCGAGGAGGGCAAGCCCGAGGCCGCGCTCGCGCGCATCGTCGACGGCCGCCTGAACGGCTTCTTCAAGGACTTCGTCCTGGTCGAGCAGGCCTCCGTCACGGACAACAAGAAGACGGTGAAGCAGGTCATCAGCGAGGCGGGCATCGAGGTCACGAAGTTCGTCCGCTTCGAGGTCGGTCAAGCCTGATTTGTTAGTGCCGCCGGCAGGCGGCGCGTGATAGGGGGTCGTCAGTGTGGGATGGTACGCACGGCGGCCCCCTCGTCGTACCCGGTAACGGGACGGCAGGCGGGGCGACCAGACTGGTTACGGCGCGAGGGAGCTGGCGAATGACGGACACGGTGACTGAGGCGACCCCGGCGACGGCGACGTCGGCTGGAGGTGGGCTGCGGCCGCGGCGGGTGGTGCTGAAGCTCTCCGGCGAGGTGTTCGGCGGCGGGGCCATCGGCGTCGACCCGGACGTGGTCCAGTCGATCGCCCGGCAGATCGCCACGGTCGTGCGGCGCGGCGTCCAGGTCGCGGTCGTCGTCGGCGGCGGCAACTTCTTCCGCGGCGCCGAGCTGCAGCGCCGGGGCATGGACCGGCCGCGCGCCGACTACATGGGCATGCTGGCCACCGTGATGAACTGCCTCGCCCTGCAGGACTTCCTGGAGAAGGAGGACATCGACACGCGGGTGCAGACCGCGATCTCGATGGCCCAGGTCGCCGAGCCGTACATCCCCCGGCGGGCGATCCGGCACCTGGAGAAGGGGCGCGTGGTCATCTTCGGCGCGGGCGCCGGCATGCCCTACTTCTCCACCGACACGGTCTCCGCCCAGCGCGCGCTGGAGATCCACGCCGACGTGGTGCTGATGAGCAAGAACGGCGTGGACGGGGTCTACACGGCCGATCCGCGCACCGACCCGACGGCCCGCAAGCTGGACTCGTACACGTTCGGCGAGGCGCTGCGGCAGGGCTTGCGGGTGGTGGACGCGGCGGCGTTCAGCCTGTGCAACGAGAACAAGCTGCCCATGCTGGTTTTCGGCGCCGAGGGCGATGACACGATCATCCGCGCGGTCAGCGGTGAGAAGATCGGCACATTGATCACAGCGTAAGTTGGCCGGTTAACGAGACGTAGGCGGGCACGGGGCCGAAGGAGGCGACGGATCAGGTGATCGAGGAGACACTCTTCGAGGCTGAAGAGAAGATGGAGCGTGCGGTCGAGTTCGCGAAGGAAGAGTTCGCGACCATCCGCACGGGCCGTGCCACGCCGGCGATGTTCGGCCGCATCATGATCGACTACTACGGTGCGCTGACGCCGCTGCCGCAGATGGCGACCATCGCCATCCCCGAGCCGCGCATGGTGATCATCAAGGCGCACGACCCGTCGCAGCTCAAGGGCATCGAGAAGGCGCTGCGCGACTCGGACCTCGGGGTCAACCCCAACAACGAGGGCAACCAGATCCGTCTGGTGCTGCCGCCGATGACCGAGGAGCGCCGCCGCGAGATGATCAAGGTGGCGCGCGGCAAGGGCGAGGACTCGAAGGTCGCGATCCGCAACGTGCGGCGCAAGGCCAAGGAGGAGCTCGACCGGATCGTCAAGGACGGCGAGGCCGGCGAGGACGAGGGGCGTCGCGCCGAGAAGGAGCTCGACGACCTCACCCACCGGTACGTCGCCCACATCGACGAGATCCTCAAGCACAAGGAAGCCGAGCTGCTCGAGGTCTGATGTCACACCTCGATCCCGCCGAATACGACGACCGCCCGACCTGGGCCGGCCAGCCGGCCCCGCCGGAGTGGCCGGCCCAGTCGGCGGACGGTCGAGCGCAGTCCCGTCCCGTCTACCGCTACGCCGAGGACGACTACGGCAACCTGAGCCCGGACACGTCCGCGTACGGTGCGCCGACCCCGACGGATGAGTGGCGCCCGGACACGTACGGCTCCGGCGGCCCGTCCTCCGGAAGCCACAGCCAGCCGGACCACGGTTCGTCGTACCCCGACTACGGCTCCCCGGGCTACGGGTCCACGGGCGGCTGGTCCGAGGTGTGGGCCGACACCGCCGCGCCCGGCTCGCCGGTGAGCGGCGGGTCGGGGTCCGGGCGGCCCGTCTCGGGTGGCCCCGGCGCGGCGTTCCCCAGCTCCGGTGGGCCCACCGGCGACCGGCGTGGCCGGGGCGCGCCCGC
>NZ_BAAALT010000066.1:0-20849 GCF_039528515.1 Luedemannella flava | reverse complement strand
CCGACGCCGCCGGTCGCGCCGACGACGAGGACCGTCTCGCCGGGGGCGGCCTCGACCGCGTCGAGCGCGCCGGAGGCGGCGGCGCCCGCGAGGCCGAGGGCGCCCGCCGTCGTCAGGTCGAGCCCGGCCGGCAGCTTCACGACGTCGTCCGACTCGCTCACCACGAGGTACTCGCCGAGGCCGCCGATCCGCAGCGGGGCGAGCGGGACCACGCCGAACACCTCGTCGCCGGGGGCGAACGTGGTCACCCCATCGCCCACCTCGTCGACGACGCCGGCGAAGTCGCGGCCCAGCACGACGGGGAACTGGTGCTCCAGCATGCCCCGGAACCAGCCCCGGGTGAGGGCGAGGTCGAAGCCGTTGAGGGACGAGGCGCGCACGGCCACCCGGATCTCACCCGGCCCGGCGGTGGGCGTGTCGACCTCGGTGAAGACGGGAGCGGACCCGAAGTCCGTCGTGACGACTGCGCGCATGGAGGTCCTCACATGTGTTGGTAGCTAAGGATAAGTGCGACGGCGCGTCCCCCGGATCGGTGTGACAGTAGCGTTGTCGGCGGCGCGGGGATTCCTCCGTACAGGCTGACTCCCGGAGGGAAACAGGATGATCATCTTGCTCCATACGTCCAAGACGATGCGCGAGGCGCCGCCGGCCGACGGGTGGTCGTTCGGCGGCCGGCTCGGCACGCCCGCCCTGCTGAAGCGGGCCGAGGAGCTGGTCGCGGCCGTCCGGGACATGTCCGTGGAGCAGATCGTCTCGGCCATGAAGGTGTCCGCGCCGCTCGCCGGGAAGACCGTCGGGACGTTCGCCGCCTGGACCGCCAGGGGGACGATGCCGGCCGCCGAGACGTTTCTCGGCGACATCTACAGCGGCCTGCGCGCCGCCGCGTTCTCCGCTGAGGACCGGGAGTACGCCTCGGGGCACCTGCGCATCCTGTCCGGGCTCTACGGGGTGCTGCGCCCGTTCGACGGCATCAGCCCGTACCGGTTGGAGCTCGGCTACAAGCTGCCCCACCTCGGCAGCCTGTACTCCTTCTGGGGCTCGGACGTCGCCGCGCAGCTGCCCTCGACCGGTCCGATCGTGAACCTCGCCGCCAATGAGTACAGCAAGGTGGTGTTGCCTTTTGTCGAGGCGGCGCGCGTGGTCACGCCCCGGTTCCTCACGGTGGAGCCGGTCTCCGGGGAGCCGAAGTTCGTCGCGGTGCACGCGAAGATCGCGCGCGGGGCGTTCGCCCGGTGGCTCGTCATGTCGCGGGGTGGGGCGGCGGTGAAGGACTTCGCCGAGCTGGGCTACGCGCTGGATCCGGCGCTCGGGTCCGACCGGGAGCCGTGCTTCGTGTGCACGGAGTTCGGCGGCAAGGGCCTCAGCGTCCGCTTGACTTGAGGTTGACGTTACGTCAAGTCGTAGGGTGGCTTCGTTAGCGGGAAAGGAGGGGAAAAGTGACGGAATGGTCGATCCAGGACATCGCGCGCCTGGCGGGCACGACGAGCCGGACGCTGCGCTACTACGGCGAGGTCGGCCTGCTCGAGCCCAGCCGGGTCGGGCGCAACGGCTACCGCTACTACGACCAGGACAGCCTGGTCCGGCTGCAGCGGATCCTGCTGCTGCGCGAGCTCGGCCTGGGCCTGCCCGCGATCGCCGACGTGCTGCGCGGCGGCGACCAGGACACCGTCACCGCCCTGCGGACCCACCTGGAGCTCCTCGAACAGGAGCGCCAGCGCATCGACCGGCAGATCCGGTCGGTGCGCACCACCTTGCGCAAGACGGAGAGAGGTGAACAACTCATGGCCGAGGAAGTCCTCGACGGCTTCGACCACACGCAGTACGAACAGGAGGTCACCGAGCGCTGGGGCCGCGACGCGTATGAGAAGGGCGACCGCTGGTGGCGCTCGCTCAGCGACGCCGACAAGAAGGCGTTCATGGAGCAGCAGGCCGGCATCGCCCGCGACTTCGGCGCCGCGTTCCAGGCGGGCAGGCCGGTCGACGGCGACGAGGTGCAGGACATCACGCGCCGGCAGGTCGAGTGGCTGTCCATCACGATGACGGTCACGAAGGCCTACGTGGAGAACCTGGGCGAGATGTACGTCGCCGACCCGCGCTTCCGGGCCAACTACGACGGCCCCGGCGGCGAGGGCACGGCCGAGTTCGTCCGCGACGCCATGAAGGTGTACGCGCAGCGGCACCTGAGCGACTGACGCCGGGTGGCCGGGGCTGCAGACCCGGCCACCGCGACGCGCGTCAGGACAGCGTGCAGGTCACCGATGGCGCGGCGTTCGTGCCCGTCCAGGAGGCGAGGAAGCCGAAGGTGGCCGTCCCGCCGGGCATCAGTAGGCCGTTCCACGACAGGTGCTTCGCCGTGGCCGTCGCCCCGCTCGTGGACACCGTCGCGTTCCAGGCCTGGCTGATCTGCTGGCCGTTGGCGAACGTGAGGACGGCGGTCCACGCGGACGTGGCGGCGCTGGTGCTGTTGGTGAGCGTGACCTCGCCCTGGAAACCGCCGCCCCACTGGCTGACGATCTTGTAGGACGGGCTACACCCAGCGGTCGTCGGCGCGGCGCTGCGGGTGGTGACCGGTGCCGTCGTCGCCGGCCTGGACGTTACGGCGCGGGTCGTCACCGGCGCGGTGGTACTGGGCGCGGCGCTGCGGGTCGTGACGGGCGCGCTCGTCGCCGGCCGGGTCGTCGTCGGCGTGGCGCTGCGCGTCGTGGCCGGGGCGCTCGTCGGGGTCGTGGTGCCGCCGAGGAGGGGGACGAGCGCCGGGTACCACCGGTCCGACATCTTCTGGAAGCCCGAGTCGAGCGGGTGCACGCCGTCACTCGTGTCGACGGCGGTGTCGAAGCCCGTGTACTGGTCCACCACCGTGATCGGCGACTGCGCGGTCGTGCGGCTCGCGACCCAGCCGGGGATCGCCGCGTTCAGCGCGCTGACCCCGCCCGGGCACCAGCCGCAGCCCGGCGGCGTCATCGGGATGATCTGCGCGACCAGGATCCTCATGTTCGGGTTCGCGGCGCGCATCTGGCTCAGCAGTGTGTCGAACGCCGTGATGATCTGCGCGGCGGGGATGTTGTTCCAGACGTCGTTCGTGCCCAGGTGCATGAGCACGACGTCGGGCTGGGTGGCGGCGAGCCACCCGGGCAGCTGGTTGTCGGCGACGATCCCGGTGGCCTTGAACCCGCCGTGCCCCTCGTTGTCGCCGTCCCAGGTGGCCAGGTTGCAGCCGCCGCCGGGCAGCGTGCCGACGAAGTCCACATTGGTGTAGCCGGTCTTCTGCAGCCGGTCCCAGAGCATCGCGCGCCAGCAGCCCGGCCCGCCGGTGATCGAGTCACCGAGCGGCATGACCTTGACGGGCGCGGCGGCGGACAGGGCCGGCCGCGCCACTAACAGCGCCGCGGCGGCCGTGAGGGCAGCGAGGACGGCGTACGCGATCCGCCTGCGGACCATGGCTGCTCCCTGAATGTCGATCATCGATGCGTTCAGGGGCGAACGTATGGTCTGACGTCGATTGCCGTCAAGGCGTCAACCGCCGGCGGTCGCGTGGCCTGAGAAAGTTGCCACGGCGTCTACGAAACTTTAGCTACCACCGGGGACGCTGGTTGATCGGCCAGTGGTCCCGGGCGGGCGACCGGCGCAACCGCACGGCGTGCTCGAAGCCGCGGGCGGCGAGCCGGCTCGGCCGGCACGGCCACGGCTCGCTCCCGGCGCACGTCACGCAGCACGCCGTCGAGTCGGGCCGGTGCACCACGTGCAGGGCGTACGCGATGCGCCACACGAGCGGGTCGGCGGACGCCGGCGGCTCGGCGGGCGGGTCGGCGAGATCGAGCCTGGCAGTCACCGTGGCCACCTCCGTCGGCGAGAACGGGGCGCACGGTCTGGCCGGGTGCGACGTCCGGCGCCGTGCGCCCCAGGGCTCCTGCCACCGCCGTCCGGGTGACTACCAGCGGCAGGAGAGTCTTCCTACCGTTGAGGGTGCCCGCGGACGGACGGCACCGACATCGCGTCCCGCTGCCCCGTTCCCGACATCGTTCGGCCGCGCGCGGGCCGTTACCCGGTCATTGGGCACATTGCACAGTGCGAGGTCTGGCCTGACGAAACGCCTCGACCTACCGTCAGTTCAGGTCCCACGTGAGGGGGTACGGCGATGACGGAGGAACAGCCGACCCTGCTCGCCAGGATCGTCGCGGCATCGGAGCAGACCCAGGAAGAGATCGTCGACGGCTTCGTGCGGTGCGCCCGGCAGCACGGCGAGGACGCGGCGCTGAGCCTGCGCACGCTGCGTCGCTGGATGGCCGGCGACGTGCGGACACGGCCCCGCCCGGCGCAGCGGCGGGTCGCGCGTATCTACTGGGGACGCCCCATGGACGAGCTGCTCGCGCCGCCCGCGCGTGAGGTCGTCGTGCCGCGCCCCTCGGACATCGGCCACGTCGTCGACGCGGCGCCCGCAACCATGACCATGGAGAGGCAGATGACCATGTCCGCTCGCCGCGCCGCGCGCTTCACCGCGTACGCCGAGACCCACAATGTCGGCGCGGAGGCCATCGAGCAGCTCCGCCACGACGTGGTCGGACTCGCCAACGCGTACGTGCGCGAGCCCTTGTCCACGATCATGGGGGACCTGATCGAGCTGCAGGACGTGACCTTCGGCTTCCTGGAGGGTCGGCAGAAGCCCACCCACACCCGCGACCTGTACGTCCTCGCGGGCGTCGTCACCGGCATGGTCGCCAAGGCCAGCCAGGACCTCGGCCGCTTCCACGACGCCATGACGCTGGCCCGCACCATGTACGTCTGCGCCGACAACGCCGACCACCTCGGCCTGCGCGCCTGGGCCCGCAACCTGCAGAGCCTCATCGCGTACTGGGCGGGACGCCCCCAGGAGGCGGCCCGCTACGCCCAGTCGGGCGCCGAGCTGGCCGCGCCGCTGACCGGCTCCGTCGCGGCGTGGCTCGCCTCGTCGGAGGCCCGCGCCTGGGCCCAGGTCGGCGCGGTCGACGAGGCGCGCACGGCGCTCGCCCGGGCGGCCAGCCACCGCGAGCACCACCGGGCCGACGACCTCGACGACATCGGCGGCCTGTTCGTCTTCCCGCAGGCCAAACAGCACTACTACGCGGCGGGCACGTTCGTGTACCTCGACGGCCTGCACGCCGACGCGGCCACCGAGGCGGTGCAGGCCCTCGACCTGTACGAGTCCGGCCCCGCCGAGGAGCGCGCGTTCGCCGACGAGGCGGGCGCCCGGGCCGAACTGGCGCTCGCCCGCATCCACGCCGGCCAGCTCGAGGGCGTGCGTGACGCGCTCGACCCCGTCCTCGGGTACGACCCGGAGCTGCGCATCGGCGGCATCGTCGCGAGCGTGGGTCGCGTCCACGCGGCGCTGCGCGACCGCCGGCTGCGCGAGTCCGCCGTGGCGCGCGGCCTGCGCGACGAGATCGAGTCGTTCAGCCAGCTTTCCGCCGCGGCATTGACGGCGTGATCATTCTGGTTAGAGTCACCCCCGTGTATCCGGTGCGCATCGAGGGCGGGCGAATCGTCCTGCGGGAGTTCGCCGAGCACGACCTGGACGCCTCCATGGCCGTGGTCGGCGACCCTGACGTGACCGTCCACCTCAGCTTCGACACCCGCTCGCCCGACCAGCAGGCCCTGCGCCTGGCCGCCGACATCGACCGGGCGAGATGCGAGCCCCGCCCGGACTACTACCTGGCCATCGCCGACCGCCGCACGGACGAACTGGTCGGCTTCGTGCGCATCGGGCTGGGCGGGCACCGCAGCGGCGAGCTGGGCTACGCGGTGCGCCGGGACCGCTGGCGGCAGGGGTACGCCCTCGAGGCCGCGCGACTGATGCTCGCCTTCGGGTTCGACACCCTCGGCCTGCACCGCATCCAGGCCGCCTGCGGGCCCGACAACGTCGCCTCCCGGGCACTGTTGGAGAAACTGGGCTTCTCCTACGAGGGCCGGATGCGCGACCACGTCTTCACCAACGACGCCTGGCGCGACTCCCTCCTCTACGCGAAACTGTGCCGGTGAACCCCGACCAGATCGACGGGTACGTCGTGAATGGCCTGGACGCGGACCTGGACCGCTGGGCGGCCGGTTGGCCGCGCGTGGCGGTCCCGGCCACGACGCGGCCGGTTGAGCCCTTCCTCGCCCGTTTGCCGCCGGCGGCCGCGACCGCGCTGGCGGCCTTCGACAGTCGGGTCCGCTCCGGCACGATGCCCCAGTTCGGCGACACCTACGACTGGTCCTACGGGTTCGACTTCGCCGCCAACGACTGCGAGATCCTCGACAGCGACTACGAGACCGCGCTGTCCGATGAGGACGTGTGGTCGATCGGGGCCGACGGCGGCGGCAACCTCCACGTCGTGCTCACCAACGGGCGGGTCGCCGTGTGGTTCCACGAGGAGCAGGTCATCGAGGAGCACACGCAGTTCGCGAGCCTCGACGTGTTCGTGTGGTCCGTGCTGCGACTCGAGGCGGTGCGCGCCGGCGTGCTCGACCGCGTCGGGGTCGCGGCCGACTTCCAGGCACTGGAGAAGGCCGGCGCGCTGCAGACGTCGGTCGGCGTCCTGCACTATCTGTAGTGGATCTTCCGGGTCTTGTCCGGGGCGCGATGGGTGACGTACCTGATGCGCACCGGCGCCTCCCGTGGGCACGCTGATCCCCATGCGAGCGGTTCAGTTCACCGAGTACGGCGCGCCGGCCGTGCTCCGGATGGTGACCAGGGAAAAGCCGACCCCCCGCGACGACCAGGTCCTGATCAGGATCCGGGCGACGACCGTGACGTCGGCGGAGTGCGGCATGCGCCGCGGCGAGCCGGCCTGGGGGCGACCGATCATCGGCCTGCGGCGGCCCCGGCCCCGGTACCGGACGCTGGGCAACGAGCTGGCCGGCGACATCGAGGCCGTGGGCGCGGCGGTGCGCCGTTTCCGGCCCGGCGACCAGGTGTTCGGGTTCGCGGGGTTCAACCCCGGCGCGAACGCGGACTACCTGTGCCTGCCCGAGTCGGCCTCGATTGAGATCAAGCCGGCCAACCTGAGCTACGAGGACTCCGCCGCCGCGGTCGACGGCGCCACGACCGCGTTGTACTTCCTGCGCGGGCGCGCGGACGTCCAGCCCGGGCAGCGGGTGCTCGTCATCGGCGCGGCCGGCAGCATCGGCACCTACGCGGTCCAGCTGGCGAAGCGGTTCGGCGCGCACGTCACCGGCGTGTGCAGTACGCGCAACGTCGAGCTCGTCCGGTCCCTGGGCGCGGACGAGGTGGTCGACTACACGCGGGAGGACTTCACCACCGCCGGCGCGACGTACGACGTCATCTTCGACACGGTCGGCAAGAGCTCCTTCCGACGCTGCCGGCCCGCCCTGACCCGCACGGGCCTGTACCTGCCGACGACGGGACTGGCGAACGCGTTCCTCATGGCGGCGACGTCGTTCACCCGCGGTCCCCAGGTGCGGACCGGGATGTCCGTACGCAAGAACGACGCGCTGGTGTTCATCCGCGGTCTGCTCGAGGCGGACGAACTGCGGGTCGTCGTCGACCGCCGTTATCCGCTGGAGCGCATCGCCGAGGCGCACGAGTACGTGGACACGGGCCGCAAGGTCGGCAACGTCGTGATCACGATGGACCAGGGATGACGCCCAGCGGACGGGACGCCAGAGCGCACCTCCGACATTAGGCGCAGCGCGGGCGTCGGCGGGCGGCGCATGTTTCAGACCTGCTCAGCGCGGTATTAAGGCCGGTGAGACGACCGCGGGGGGAGCCATGGGTCGCAAGCAGTTCGGATTCGTCGTGGGCTTCGGCTGCGCCGCGCTGTGGGCGGGCGCCGGGTTCCTGGTGATGGTGGCCGCCGTATTCGCCGGCCTGATCGGCCTTGCGACGGCGATGGTGCTCGCCGGCGAGGTGGACATGGGCGAGTGGGCGAGCAGATTGTCGGTCAGACACCGGTGACCGGTGACAACGGGGGGAGCGAACGGACATGACCGAGACAGCCGAGAAGAAGTCCGACCAGCAGCACAAGACCGACCAGCGGATGCCGGAGCAGCAGGCGTCCAGTACCGCGATGGAACGGGCCCGGACGGCGACCATGGCGCGCACCGGGGGCGCCTCGCTGATCACGGAAGGCGGCCGCACGCAGATCGCCGACAGCGTGGTCGCCAAGATCGCCGGCTTGGCCGCGCGGTCGATCCCGGGCGTGCAGTCCATGGGCACGGGCATGGCCCGCCGGATGGGCCAGATCAAGTCCCTGGTGCCCGGCAGCGGCGGTCCCGCGTCGACCGCGACGCAGGGGGTCGCCGTTGAGGTGGGCGAGCGCCAGGCCGCGATCGACCTGGACATCGTCACCTGGTACGGCCAGAGCATCGTCGACGTCAGCGAGGCCGTGCGCCAGGCCGTGTCGGGCCAGGTCGAGGGCATGACCGGACTGGAGGTCGTAGAGGTGAACATCACCGTGGACGACATCTACGTCGAGTCCGAGGACGACCAGCAGAGCCAGCGGGTCCAATGACCACGCGGGCGCCCATGCGCCGCGAGGACCTCGTGCGTGCGCTGGCCGAGGCGGTCGAGCAGGTGCCGGGCGTGGCCCGGCTGCATCCGGGCACGGTCGTCGAGGTGGCGACGCACTTCGCGGGCGGCAAGGTCGTCGGCGTGCGCCTCGGCGACCCGGTGGAGATCCACATCGTGGCGGACCGGGTGCCGCTGCCTCCGGTGGCGGCGGAGGTGGCCGCCGCGACCCGGCGGATTCTCGCGGCGGCGGGCGACGACCGTCAGGTCACCGTCGTCGTCGACGACGTGGTGGAGGCGGCGCTGGAGCGCCGCCGCTGAGGGGAGGCGGTCGCATGCGGACGGCGAACCGGATAGCCGCGCTGCTGCTCGGCCTCGTGCTGTTGGCGGCCGGTGTGCTCATGATCGTCGAGGTGGTCGCCGTCGCGGTCCGCGGCGAGCCGTGGCCGCTGCCCCTGCAGGGCCTGTACGACACCCTGACCACCACGACGGCGGCCGACACGTCGTTCCTCGTCGTGTCGATCGCGGTCGGCGTGGTGGGCCTGATCGTCCTGCTGTCGCAGGTGCGGCCGTGGCCCCCGCACCAGGTCGCGGTGAACGCGGCCCGCCCGGACGAGACGTGGTGGATGGCGCGCCGTTCGGTCGAGCGGCGGATGGCCGCGGCCGCCGACCGGGTCACGAGCGTGGGGGGCACGCGGGCCAGCGTCCGCGGCTCGCGCCAGAACTGGCGCGTGCGGGTGGCCGGGCGTGGTCCGACCGAGCAGCACGACGCCGTGGCCGACGCGGTCCGCCGCGAACTGGGCAGCCTCGACGCCCCGCCCGACACGGGCCTGTCCGTGCGGCTGCGGCCGGGGAGGGTCGCATGAACGCGGGCAACCGGGCGCTCTGGATCGTCATGTCGCTCCTGCTCATCGGGCTGGGCACGGTGGGCGTCCTGGCGCACTACGGCCGGCTGCCGGGCACCGACCCGGACCTGCCGCTCCTGTCGCCGAACGCCCGCGAGCGGTGGACCTCGTGGGGGACCTGGGCGATGGTCGCCACGATCGTGGCCGGGCTCGTCCTGGCGGTGCTGGGGGTGGTCCTGATGCGCGCGCAGTTACGCCGGCGCGGTCGCGCCGACATGCCGGACCTGGAGTTACGGGCGGAGCGGGCCGTCCTCGCGGCCAACGCGCCGACCTGGCCCACCAACGCGCCGATCTCGCCGACTGACCGGGCCGAGCCCCAGGCGACGGGCGACCTGGCCGCGTCCCAGCCGACGGCCGACCCCGCGGCCGGTTCGGAGCCGGGGGGCGGCGGGGCGCGGCGGGTGGCCGGGACGCTGCGGGTCGAGGCGGGCGCGTTGCGCCACGCGCTGGCCGCCGACCTGCGACACCAGCGCGGCGTGGAGCGTGCCGACGTGCGGCTCACCGGCGACGCTGACGATCCGCACCTGCGCGTGTGGCTGACCATCGACCCGAACGCCGACCTGACCCAGTTGCGCGACCGCGTCGTCGCCGTCGTCGACCGGTTCACGGTCACGGCCGGCCGCCCGGCAATGGTCGACGAGGTGACCGTACGGGTACCCAGCCGGCCGCCGGCCCGGGTGCGCTGAGGGCCCTACCAGCTCCCGCCGCCACCTCCGCCGGCGCCGCCGCCGACGAACCCGCCGCCGCCCGAGAAGCCCGACGAACCGCTGCTCGCCGGCACCGACGCGATGGTGCCCGTGGTGGCCGTGGCGAAGCTGCCGATGCTGGCGTTGAAGTGCGCCAGGTTCCAGCCGGCCAGGCCGCCGTACCAGTACAGGCCCGGGGTGCCGTCCGGGCCGGTCGTGTCCAGGTCGAGGTCGGCGAAGATGCCCGCCCACCGTTCGGCCAGCCCGAACACCATCGCGTACGGCAGGAACGTGGAGAAGATCCGCACCTTCTCCTGGAACTGCAGCTGCGCCACCTCGGCCGTGGCGATGTAGAGCCGCAGGCCCTTGACCCGCTCCAGCATGGCGCTGCCCTTGCCGGTGCGGGCCGGCAGGAACCAGGCCACCACCAGGAAGGTCACCGCCGCGACGACCAGGCCCACCCCGATGAGGCCGAGGCCCAGGAACACGCCGAGCAGGATCAGCGCCGCGATCGACAGCCCCACCGCGAGGAAGCCGAGAACCACGGCGACGGTCCGGGTGGCCTCAGGGCTGCGCCTGTACCACCCCTGGGTGACCATGTCGGCGTAGAGCGCCTCGCGGACCTGCGACAGGTGCTTGGCGAAGGTGCCCTTGAGGTCCGACAGTTTCACCGTGTCGCCCGTGCTGAACAGCGCGTCGAACAGCTCCCGCTCGTACGGGAGGAACGTCGGGTCGCCGTCGGTGAGCTTCGTCAGCTCCCAGTCCTTGTCCGCCAGCTCCGTGATGCGCAGGTGGCGGCGGACCGCGAAGTCGATGATCGTGGCGGTGACGTCGACGACGTGCGCGCGCTCGTCGAACAGCGTGCCCACCTGGCCGGGGCGGACGTTGTCCGGCGCGCCGAACTCGACGCTCACCGGCGGGGCGCCGACGAGCGGCTGGCGCTCCTCGACCGCGCCCTCGCCCGGCTCCGGGGTCAGCCCGGGCAGCAGGCCCACGTAGCGCCGGTCGCGGCCCACCCGCCAGGCCAGCAGCAGGGCGCCGGCGACACCGGCCAGCGCCAGGCCCGTGCCCACGCCGACCGTGACCGGGGTGACCCGGAAGCTGTTCGCGAACGAGCGGCGGGGCACCAGGACCGGCTCGGTCGCGGCGACCGCGCCGACCGGCAGCGCGACCACGATGGACAGGCCCTCGCCCGGTCGCTGCGGGCCCTGGGCGAAGCTGGCCGTGGTCCCGTCGATGGTCGCCCTGTCGCAGGGCAGTCGGCTGGTCGCCTCGCCCGCGTAGCAGGCGGCCCGGGTGATCTGGACGGGCGCGGTGACGGTGGCCGTGGCGCCCGCGACCGGGGCTTCCCACTCGTTGCCGACGGCGTTCCAGTACAGCTCGGTGTGGTCGGCGAAGTCGTTCAGGGCGCCTGTCACGTGGTAGCGCAGCCGGTAGGTGTGGGCGCCGCTGATCGTGTCGTCCGGGTCGCCGATCTTGATGATCTGGTAGCCGCCCTCGGACGAGCGCTCGAACTCCACGGGCCGGCCGTCCATGGTGACGTCCACGTCGCTGATCGGGTACACCCGGTTGTGCTCGTCGTCGTAGCGGAACGACGCGGGGATGCGGCGGATGATGCCGTGCCGGTCGTTGTCGCCGAAGTCGTACGTGATCGTCTCGGTGACGTCGAGCGAGGCGTCGGCGTTGATGACGATCGCCGTGGCGTACTCGTCGACCTTCTCGCCGTCGGCCGCGACGGCGGGCGACGCCAGGGCCAGCGCGGCCACCACCCCGGCGAGCAGCGCGAAGGCGAAGGCCCGACCACGTACCAGCACAGGCCCACAGTAGCGGGGCATGTCAGCCGTCGGCCTCCGCGGCGCGACGGGCCCGGGCGCGGCGTTTGCCCTCGTGCATCGCCGCGACGCGGGCGATCGGGATGGTGCGACCCTGTTCGACCAGACCGGGGTCCAGCGGCTGCGGCGCGGGCAGGCCCGCCGCCCACAGGTCGCCGGCGGCGAGCAGGTCGGGGGCGGTGCGCATAGTGAAGTCGGCGGGGGAGACGTTGTCGAGGTCGTCCCACGCGACCGGGAACGACACGGTCGTGCCGGGCCGCAGGCGCGGGCTGTAGACGGACACGACCGTCGCGCCGCCTGAACGGGTGGCGTCGAGGAACACCTTGCCGCCACGGTCCTCCCGGATGAACGCCGTGGTCGCGAGCGCGGGGTCGAGCTGCTCGGCGCGCGCCGCCACCGCCCGGGTCGCGGCCGCGACCGCCTCCACGTCGGCGCCGGTCACCGGGGCGAACACGTGCACGCCCTTGGCGCCGCTCGTCTTCACCGTCGCCGTCATGCCGACCTCGGCGAGGACCTCGCGCACGAGCCTCGCGGCGGCCACGGCCGCGGCGAACCCGCCGCCCTCGGGCGGGTCGAGGTCGAGCACCAGGTGGGTCGGGTGCGGCCAGTCGGGCGCTCTGAGCAGCGTCACGTGGTATTCCACCGCCCGCTGGTTGGCGAACCACAGCAGCGTCGGACGGTCGTTGCACAGCGCGTACGTCACGTCGTGGCCGACCGACTCCGCGAACCACGTCACGCGGGGGACGGACTCCGGGGCGTACTTCGGAAGATTCTTCTGCATGAAGGGGCGCTGGCCGCGCAGGGCCCGGATGACCGACAGGGGCCGGTCGCGCAGGTGCGGCAGCAGCACGTCGCTGACCGCGTCGAGGTAGTCGACGAGGTCACGCTTGGTCGCCTGGGCACCGTCGAACAACGGCTGGTCCAGGTTCGTCAGCCGGACCCCGTCGCGCGCCTCCTCGTCCGCCATGCCCCCACCGTACGCGCCAGGGCCGACAACCCGGGTCGGGTGCTGTGCCTGCCCACGGTGTTGACCTGATCGACCGGCCGACCCGCACCGCGAACCGCCGGTAGCACATCGGTGGAGTACCCCTTCCGACCGTCCACAAGGGCGTCGGTTATCCACAGTGTGCGGACAGGTCATGGCGGTCGCGGGCCAGCCCGCACAGGATGGCGCCATGGCCCGACCTCCGCACCGGCCGCCGACGCTGCGCGGGAAGATCTTCCACGGCCCCAGCGTGGTCGCGGCTGGCCTCCTGACCCAGACACAACTGCGCGGCAAGGCCTGGCGACGCCTGTTGCGGGGCGTCTACGCCGACGCTGAGCTGCCCGTCACCCATGAACTGCGCTGTCACGCGGTCGCGGCGCATCTGTTGCCCGAGGGTGGGGCGATCGCCGGCCGTTCTGCGGCCGCGTTGCTGCGGGTCGGTCTGGTCGGCTTCGCTGAGCCGGTCGAGATCCTGGTGCCCACCTGCGCCCGGCCCCGCATGAGTGACGTGATCGCGCATGTGTCCGCGGTCGAGGCGTCCGACCGGTGCCGCATCCAGGGCATGCCCGTGACGACGCCGCTGCGCACCTGCTGGGATCTCGCGCAGTGGTTACCCGCCGAGGAGGCTGTCGTCCTGCTCGATCGCTTCCTGCGGTCCAGCCTGGTCACGAAGGCCGAGCTCGCCTCGCTCGGGACCGCGCGCCGCGGCGGCTATGGCTCCGCGCGGTTCGCACACGTCCTGTCGCTGGTCGACGGACGGGCGGAGTCGCCGCAGGAGAGCCGGCTGCGGGTCATGATCGTGCTTAGTGGCCTTCCGGCGCCGCAGGTGCAATGGGAGGTGTACGACGCCGCCGGGTTCGTCGCGCGGGTGGACCTGGCCTACCCCGAGGTGCGCGTAGCCATCGAGTATGACGGGCTGTGGCACGCGAGCGCCGATCAACTGCACCACGACCGGCGGCGGCTCAACCGCCTGCAGGCGGCGGGGTGGCTGGTCATCCACGTGACGGCGTCCCGCCTGCGCGACTCGCCCGACGCGGTGCTCCGCGAGATCACCGGGGCACTCGCGCTCCGTCGACGGTGACGCCCCAACCATTGGCCGCTTACGTGTGGAACTCGGGGCGCCCGTTTCGCACGTAAGGCCAATAACCTCGCCAAGGGCCGCCCAGGCGGGCAGGCTGCGCGAGGTGACGCCCCAATCGTTGGCCACTTACGTGCGGAACTCGGGGCGTCAATTCCGCACGTAAGGCCAAATAACCTCGGGCGGACGCGCGGCGGCTAGCTGTCCAGGATGGTGCCGAGGGCGCAGCAGAGGGCGATCAGGAGGAACGGGACGCCGATCACGGCCAGCATGCCCAGCAGGCCCGGGTTCTTCACCGGCTGGAAGCCGATGGCGCCGTTGATGAAGTTGATGAACGGCGGGGCGTAGAAGACCTCCGGCGCGGGCGCGGTCCGGTTGTCGACCGTGATGTCGGCCTTGCCGAAGCGCCAGATCCACGGCATGTAGATGTGGATGTGGTGCACTCCCGGGAACGCCGGGATCTCGTTGCGGCCCCAGTTCAGCGACAGGGCGTGGCCGTTGATCTCGGCGTTCGGCTTGACGAACGAGCCGAGGGGCAGCTTCTTGACGTTGATGGTCAGGGCGGTCGTCGGGTTGGTCATGACCTTGGAAGGTACCAGTCGTCATCCGGTCAGCGGCGCCGACGATCTCAGGACGCGAGCTAGAATTGATCAACTTCCATGTGCTGGGAATCGCAGAGCTCTCGTACGAAATAGAACGTATGTTCGAGCAGGGGACCGAGTCGGCGAGGGGGTGGCGGCATGCGGGTGCCGCGATGGATGCGGGGTGCGGAGCTGTGGCGCGCGGGTGTGGCCGTGCGGCGCGACTGGCCGGACGGCACGCATGACCTGTTCGGGTGGCAGGCGGGTGCCGCCGACCTGGCCGCGTCGATCCGGGCCGACCGGGCGCGGTGGCGGCGGGGGCCGTTGCGGCCCACGCACTCCGTGGTCAGCCTGAGCGGGCGCGACTTCGTGCTGCACGCGGACCGGGACGGGTGCCGGGCGCCGGACTGCCCGGTTGGCGACGACGCCGGGGTGTCGGCCGCACGCCAGCACCGGGAACATAGCCGACAATAGGGGCATGAGCCTTGTCGAACGCCTCCTGGCGTGCTGGGAGGACCCGATCGGCGACCGGGTCGACCCGGAGGCGGACTTCCGCGCCGTCTACCACGACCCGGTGACCATCAACGGGGTGGCCACGCCCGTCGCGGACCTGGTGCGGCGGGCGCGGGCCATCCAGACGGCCCTCGAGGGCCGGCGCACGCGCATCGTGCACCGGATCGAGACCGGCGACGTCATCGTCCTCGGCTTCTACCTGACCGGCCGGCACGTCGGCCCGTTCCCCACGGCGCTCGGCAAGGTGCCCGCGACCGGGGTCGAGATCAGCGTCCGGGCCACGGACATCCTGACCGTCGTCGACGGGCGGGTCGCCGACATCTGGGTGATCTCCGACGACCTCGGCGTGCTCACCGAGATGGACGCCGTCCGACTCGACGTCTAGCCCTGTCCCGGTGACCGGCTCACGGGCGCGCGACCGGGCGGCTGCCGCGGCGCCGAGCCGCGTGCCGTCACGGGCGGCACGGCCACGGTCACCGGCCCCGCGCAGGTGACCGTCACGTCCTCGGCGTAGTGCCGCAGCCGCAGGCTCGCGCCGTCGTGCCCGTCCCGCAGGGAGTACGTCGTCTCGTGCGGCCGTACGTCGACCCGCAGGCGCAGCCCCCGCCACCGCAGGGAGAACTCCAGCCGGCCGATCCGGCTCGGCAGCCGGGGCGCGAACGTCAGCGACCCGCCATGGTCGCGCATGCCGCCCAGCCCGGCGACCAGCGCCAGCCAGGTGCCGGCGAGCGACGCCATGTGCACGCCGTCGCGGGTGTTCTGGTTGAGGTCGCGCAGGTCCATGAGCGCCGCCTCGCCGATGTAGTCGTGGGCGAGCTCCAGGTGGCCCACCTCGGCGGCGAGGATCGCCTGGGTGCAGGCGGACAGCGACGAGTCGCGCACGGTCCGGGCCTCGTAGTAGGCGAAGTTGCGGGCCTTCTGCTCGGCGGTGAACGCGTCCCCGCGCCAGTGCATGGCCAGCACCAGGTCGGGCTGCTTGACGACCTGGCTGCGGTACAGGTCGAAGTACGGGTAGTTGAGCAGCAGCGGGTAGCACTCGGCCGGCGTGTCCGCGAAGTCCCACTCCTGCAGCCGGGTGAACCCCTCCGACTGCTGGTGCACATTCAGTTCATGGTCGTACGGGACGGTCATGGCGGCGGCCGCGTCCCGCCACGACGCGGTCTCCTCGTCGCCGACGTTCAACAACGAGGCCACATCCGGGAACCGCGCACAGACCTCGGCCGCCGTCAGCAGGTTCCGCTGCGCCATCAGGTTGGTGTAGACGTTGTCGCGCACTACGGCCGTGTACTCGTCCGGCCCGGTCACCCCGTCGATGTGGAACCGGCCGTGCAGGTCGTGGTGGCCCAGCGAGCGCCACAGCCGGGCCGTCTCCACGAGGAGCTCGACCCCCACGGTGCGGGCGAAGTCGTCGTCCCCGGTCGCGTTGAGGTACCGCGCCGTGGCTTCCGCGATGTCCGCCCCGATGTGGAACGCGGCGGTCCCCGCCGGCCAGTAAGCCGAGCACTCCTCGCCCCGGATGGTCCGCCATGGGAACGCGGCCCCGGAAAGGCGCAGCTGCCCGGCCCGCTCGCGGGCCAGGCCCAGCGTCGCGTGCCGCCAGCGCAACGCGTGCGCCACCGTGTCCGGCTGGGTGTAGGTGAGCAGTGGCAGGACGAACATCTCGGTGTCCCAGAACGCGTGCCCGTCGTAGCCGGGCCCGGTGAGGCCCTTCGCGGCGATCGGCCGGCGCTCGGCCCGCGCCCCGGCCTGCAGCACGTGGAACAGCCCGAACCGCACCGCCTGCTGCACCTCGGGGTCGCCCTCCACGATCACGTCGGAGGCGTCCCAGAAACAGTCGAGGTAGGCGCGCTGCTCCGCGAGCAGCCCGTCCCAGCCGACGTAACGGGCGGCGGTGGCGGCCGCGACGACCTGGTCGCGCAGGGCCGGCAGCGACCGCACCGCGGACCACCCGTACGAGATGATTTTCACGACCCGCAGGCATTCGCCCGGCTGGAGTTGGCAGGCGATCGTGGTGCGGACCCAGTCCGGCTGGGTCTCGGACCCGATCTGGACGTTCTCGGCGCCACCGACGTGGTGCTCCATCGCGGCGGCCAGCCGCAGCCCGCTGGCGCGCGTGCGGTGGATGAGCACGCCGTGCCCGTCCTGCGCGAGGCGCTCCTCGGCGACCAGCGGGGCCTCGAGCACGGCCGCCACCCGGGGATCCTTCTTCGTCGGCGGCAGCTGCTCATTGGCGACCAGCTCCGACTGCACGATGAGGCGCAGCGGCGCGTCGTCGGCGGCCTCGACCTCGTAGCAGATGGCGGCGATCGCGCGCTGGGTGAACGACACGAGCCGGGTGCTGCGCACGCGCACCGCGCGACCGGCGGGCGAGCACCACTCGAAGCTCCGGGAGAGCGTGCCCGCCCGCAGGTCCAGCACCCGCTCGTGGCGGCGCAGCTCGCCGTAGCGCACGTCGAGCGGCTCGTCGTCGACGAGCAGCCGGATCGGCTTGCCGTTGGTGATGTTGACGATGGTCTGGCCGGACTCGGGGAAGCCGTAGCCGGCCTCCGCGTACGGCAGCGGCCGCTGCTCGAAGAAGGAGTTCAGGTAGGTGCCGGGCAGGCCGTGCGGCTCGCCCTCGTCGAGGTTGCCGCGCAGCCCGACGTGCCCGTTGGCGAGCGCGAAGATGGACTCCGACTGGGCCAGCAGGTTCAGGTTGAACGAGGTCTCCCGCACGTGCCACGGCTCGACCGGGAACTCGAGTTCACTGATCACGTCGCAATCCCTCCCACGGGTCGTAGTCGGACTCGAGCGGCTCCTGCTCCGGCCGCAGCTCCTGCGGCACGTGCTGCAGGTTGACCCGGATGCGGGTCCAGGTGCTGCTGCGCCCGCGCATGGCGTCGACGAGCACGTCCGGCGCCGCCAGGTGCGCCACCACGTCCGGGTGACGGGCCTTCCAGCGCTCCAGCCCCGCCATCGCGGTGTCCACGTCGGCCGCGCGCGCGATCTCGATGAGCGGCATCTTCGACTGCCGCCGCCCGGTCGGCCTGATCGCGCCGCTCCCGGCCGCGGGTGGTCCGGCCCGCGAAGGCGCTGTGGTACGGGTAGGAGCGGGCTCCTTCATCCCGGCCGCCTTCTGCGCCTTGGCCAGGGCCAGCAGTGAGGTCAGGTCACCAGGGGCCTTGTCGATGCCGGCCGCCGGGTCGCCGATCGCGGCGAACCGCTCCGGAACCGTGCGGAAGGTGAACTCGCCGGGCTCGCAGGACGGCACCTCGTCCCAGGTCAGCGGCGCGCTCACCCGCGCGTCCGGGGTGGGGCGCAGGGAGTACGCCGAGGCGGTGGTCCGGTCCTTCGCGTTCTGGTTGTAGTCGATGAACACGCCGTGCCGGTCCTCCTTCCACCACTCGGCGGTGGCGATGTCCGGCGCGCGCCGGGCCACCTCGCGGGCGAGCGCGAGCCCCGCCGTGCGCACCTGGGTGAAGGTCCACGTCCCGGCCAGGCGGGTGTAGATGTGCATGCCGCGCGAGCCGGACGTCTTCGGGAAGCCGACCAGCCCGTGGTCGGCGAGCACCTCACGCGCCACGAGCGCCACGTCGCGCACCATCGCCCACGGCACCCCGGGCACGGGGTCCAGGTCGATGCGCAGCTCGTCGGGGTGCGCCAGGTCCTCCGCGCGCACGGCGTGCGGGTGCAGGTCGACGCAGTTGAGGTTGATCACCCAGATCAGCTGGGCGACGTCGCGGACGACGATCTCGCTGGCCACGCCGCCGGACGGGTACCGGAAGTCGACCGTCTCGATCCACTCGGGCCGGGGCTCGGGGGCGCGTTTCTGGTAGAAGGGCTTGTCGTTCGTGCCCCTGACGAACCGGCGCAGGGCCATCGGCCGGCCCGCGACGCCGGCCAGCGCGCCGGGCGCGACGGCCAGGAAATACTCCACGATGTCGCGCTTGGTCAGCCCCGGCCCCGGAAAGATGACCTTGTCGGGGTGGGTCACCGTGACGTCGAGGCCGTCCAGTTCGAGCACGAGTGGCGCGTCCTTGGCCATGGCCGCACCCTACGTCCGCGCCGGCCCCGCTGTCCTGTCGACGGTGGGAGGATCCACCCACCCGTCGGTTCGGGCGTCAGCGACCCCGGCGAACGGCACGTTGACCTGCGCGTCGAGACCCGCGTCCGCGACGGGGTGCCGCCACAGACCACGCGCGCGCAGGATCGGCAGCACGCCCTCGCCGAACCAGTACGCCTCCTCCAGATGCGGGTACCCGGAGAGGATGAACTCGGTCAGTCCGAGCGCGTGGTATTCCGCGATCCGGTCGGCGACCTCCGTGTGGCTGCCCACCAACGCGGTGCCCGCGCCGCCGCGCACGAGGCCCACGCCGGCCCACAGGTTCGGCGCGATCTCCAGGTCGTCGCGGCGCCCGCCGTGCAGTTCGAGCATCCGGCGCTGGCCCTCGGACCCGCTGCGGGCCAGTCCCGCCTGGGCGGCCGCGATGTCGGCGTCACTGATGCCGTCGAGCAGCTTGCGCGCCTGCGCCCACGCCTCCTCGGCGGTGTCGCGCGTGATGACGTGCAGGCGGATGCCGTAGCGCAGCGTCCGGTCGTGGATCTCGGCCAGGCCGCCGATCCAGCTGATCTTCTTGGCCACGGCGTCCGGCGGCTCGCCCCAGGTGAGGTAGACGTCGCTGTGCCGGGCGGCGACCGGCCCGGCCGGCCCGGACGACCCGCCGAAGTAGATCGGCGGGACGGGGTCGGGCACCCGCGACAGGCGCGCGCGCTCCACCGTCAGGTGCTGGCCCAGCAGGTCCACGGTCTCGCCGCGCCACAGCGCGCGTACCACCTGGAGGAACTCGTCGGCGCGGGCGTAGCGCTCGTCCTTGCTCAGGAAGTCGCCGTACGCCCGCTGCTCGTGCGCCTCGCCGCCGGTGACGACGTTGAGCAGCAGCCGCCCCTTCGAGTGCCGCTGGAACGTGGCGGCCATCTGGGCGGCGAGCGTGGGGGAGAGCAGGCCGGGCCGGAAGGCCACCAGGAACTTCAGCCGCTCGGTGACCTCGGTGAGCATCGCGGTGGACAGCCACGCGTCCTCGCACCAGGCGCCGGTCGGGGTGAGCGCGCCGACGAAGCCGAGCTGCTCGGCGCTGCGCGCGATCTGGCCCAGGTAGGCCAGCGACGGGGGTCGGGCGCCGCCGGCGTGGCCGGTCGGCACGCCGTGCCCGCCGCCGACGACCTGGCGACTGTCGCCGTTGGTGGGCAGGAACCAGTGGAATGTCAACGACATCGCCGATGCCTTTCAGTGCCTCGTCGACGTCGTGGGTGACCAGCAGCGCGGCGAAGCCGTGCTCGGCGCGCAGCCGGCCAGGGCGCCCGTGGCGGCGACGAGGACCGGGCCGACGGCGGCGGCGATCAGTCTGCGGGTACAGGACGGGCGCATGGATATTCCTCCGAGGGCTGGCACCGGGATCATACCGATATTGTCTATCGGATTACTAGGTTTTTCCGATCCGTGGTGGATCCGGCGGGACGCGTACTGAATCTTTCGTCCTGGGCTGGGGTCGGGACGCTCCCCACGGCCGCCGTCGGGAAAATGACATTGGCGTACGTCGACGCGCGTACCGGAGGATGGGTGACAACCATCGATACCTGCGATGTCGTCCCCATCCGGAGGAGCCGATGATCCGCCCCCCTACGCCCCCTTCCGACCGTCCCGCCGTGACCGCCCGCCGCCGCCGCGCCTCGTTGGTGGCTCTGGTCGCGGCCCTGGCCGCGGCCGTCGCGGGTGCCCTCTTCCTCGGCGGCGGCACCGCCGGCGCCGGC